>DATCXY010000344.1:0-2789 GCA_036570585.1 Solimonas sp.
GCCGGCGCGGATGTCCGGCGACAGTGCGACCAGTGAGCCGCCCATGATGCCGCCCTGCGAATTGCCGTCGTAGTACAGCTCGCTGCGATCGATGACGCAGTTGCCGTTGACCTGGAACGCGGCATTCGCGCACAAGCCATCCGCGGTGATCATCGCGCGACCGAGGAACATGAAGTTCAGAAAACCCTGCTGACCGCGATCCGGCAGCGTCGGGAAGTGCGACATGTCGAGAAGATCAAGCGCGACATTGAGGATGTCGTCGGACGCCATGCCGATCCAGTCGACCGCGCAGAACGTCATGTTGTGTTCCTGCGCCATGTCGCGGACGTTGCCGGCGCCGACTTCGTCGTGGCTGCCGAGCAGGCCGTGGCCATACAGCGACGGCCTTGCCGGCACCGCCTGTGTGGCAGCAGCGGGCGCGTCGGCGTCGCCGAATGCCGCGCGCGGGATCATGCAGGTGAACGGCGCGGTCATCGTCGGATTGCCTGGATTGATCTGCGGCAAAGCGTCAAGGCTGTTGTCGCCGCCGTAATAGAATCGCGAGCCGCTGCGCCCATTCGCCAGTGTCATGTACGACGGGACGGTAAGCGTACCGGTCACTTCACGTGCGACGTCGGCATCCTCTGCAGCCGTGTGATCGGTGACGGTGTCGATCGTGTAGGTCGGCGCGGCATCGCCGAGCTTGGCGAACGCCTCGTCGCGGATGTGCAGTGCGCGCTCGCTGATATTGCGTTCGCTGGCAACGGTGAAATCCCAGGCCAGATACAGCGAGTCGCGCGCGATACCGGCCTTGCCGAGCTTGGCGAACAGCGCCTCCATGTGCGGCCGCCGCGCGTTCAGCGCGTCCTTGCTGCTGACGTGATTGTCACGGAACACGCGGAACGCCGCCGGTGCTTCGAGCGTCTCGCCGTCGGCGTTCTTGAGGTTGCGCAATGCAACGATGTAGCGATGGCCTTCCTCGTAGTTCTTGCCGGCGCGGATCATCAGCGCCGGGCCGGGATCGGCGAGCGGGCTGTCCGGCAGCGGCACGGCCGAGCAAACCGTGGTGATGGTGCTGAGCAGACTGTTGAGCTGGTCAATGCTGAGCAGGCTGCCCAGCGCTTCGACCGGCTTGGGGCTGTCGCAGATGGTGAACTTGGTGATGTTGGCGTCGAGCTCGGACCAGATCAGCTGTCGTTCGAGCGTGTCGGCGTCGATCACGACGATCGCCTGATCCTTGCGGTAGGCGTCCGCGAGATTGGTGATCGGCACCGCGCCGGTCTGTTTCAAATCCAGATCCGGTACGCGCGCCAAAATCAGCTGACCGGGCGAAAAGCCGTCATTGCGATTCCATTCGGTCGGCGTGATCGGCTTGGCCAGCACGTTCTTCGGCATCGACAGCAGCTTCAGGTTGAGCCGCTTGCCGGTATCCGAACTGGCGTCGTCCACCGTGAAATAGTCGTTCGGCCACGGAAACAGGCAATATTGCGGATCGATCGGATCGCAGCGATCCGCGCTCAGCATCGAAGTGCCGAGTTCGTTGTCGATCGAACTCTGTTCTGGCGGTGGGGCCGAGTCTTGTGCCGCGCCATTGCTCGACGACGAGGTCCCACAGGCAACCATCGTCAACGTGGCCGCGCACAGCAACGAAAAGGCGGTTTTGCGCAGCAGCGCGTGATTCAGCATTGCTTATTTCCCCGAATGATCGCCTTGGGCGATTCTTGAATTGCATGCCCGCGTTATCGGGCGGCTCTTTGGCCATAGCAGACCGCGATTTTTTCGTCGGCGCAAGAGGAATTTCGACTCAGGCACGACGTGGCGGCGGATCAATCGCGGCATGCGCCCGGTTCGTGCAGCAACGATCGAAAAATCATTGCATCAATATTCTTGACGGGGCGCAGTTCGGCGACGAGAATACGCGGCCCTTTCCGGACCCAAAGTCCGGTGAGGCCGTGGCGGAGGGATACTCAAGCGGCCAACGAGGGCAGACTGTAAATCTGCTGACTAACGTCTACGGTGGTTCGAATCCACCTCCCTCCACCAGTATTAGAGTTGGTCGAGGTGCGCGGATCGGCACTTCGGATATGAGCGACGCAAGGCGCGCGTGGTTGAGGACCTTCAGGTTCGGCAAGCCCGCTGCGACAGCCGAGCTTGAACGGAGCCGCGATAGCGGTGATGGCCCGAAGGGTGAGCGGCGGAAGCCGCGAATGATCCACATCCTTTCACCAAATTTGTGTCGATGTCGTGGGTCAAGGCGGGTGTAGCTCAATGGTAGAGCTGTAGCCTTCCAAGCTACTGACGAGGGTTCGATTCCCTTCACCCGCTCCATGCGATGCGCTGTTTTCGCCCGCCTGGCTCTTTGGCGGAGCACACCCTGGTCAGGGTGGGGTCGCAGGTTCGATGCCTGTGGATGAGGCAAGTGGTGGACGCGAAGCGTGGCTTCGCACGAGTCGAATGCCTGAGCGCTTGCGCGAGGCTGGAGACACCGGAATTCGCAGTAGCGGTTGATGGAAAAAGTTTCGCCCACCTAGCTCAGTCGGTAGAGCACACCCTTGGTAAGGGTGAGGTCGCAGGTTCGATTCCTGTGGTGGGCACCAGTTTTGGTTGTTTTTCGAGGCCGTGGTCGGGCCCTGGTTTCAACGTGATTTGAGCAAGACGGAGACTTCGCGATGGCAAAGGGTAAGTTTGAACGCACGAAGCCGCACGTGAACGTGGGCACGATTGGCCACGTTGACCACGGCAAGACGACGACGACGGCAGCGATGACGAAGGTGTCGGCTGACAAGTTCGGCACCAACTACGTGCCCTAC
>DATCXY010000345.1:0-3549 GCA_036570585.1 Solimonas sp.
GTGCAGGCCGTTGCCGTGCCTGAGCCGTCAGTGGCCTCGACACCCGCGATGGACGCAAGCGCGTCGGCAGCACCAGCCGCGTCGATGGTGGCCGTCCCGGCGACGAAAGCAACTATCATCTCGCGCGAGGCGTCGACCGCAAGCGACGCACTGCCGCTGCAACTCAGTGGCCACCTCGCATCCGTATCCACGTCGGGCACGACGGACGTGTCGCCGACGTCCCCGGCAGCGGTCGTGCATCTGTCGCATCGACCGTCGACCGACCCTGCGCTGCGCACGCTGTTCGATGACGCGCCGCCGCCGCTCGATCCGGTGAAATCCGCGACACCGGCGACACCGGCGACACCGGACGCGCACAGCATCGAATACATCGTTCCGGTTCAGGTGCCCAGTGCGGCACCGGCAACCGATCTTCAATCGCGTCCGGGTGACCGCTCATGAAAACAAAATCCAGCCGCTCGATTTCGCGCCTGCGCCGCACCTCGTTGTCGCTCGCGATTGCGGCGAGCTTCGGCCTGATCGCGCCATTGGCCGCGCATGCGACGCAGATCGACTGGCGCCTCAAGGCCACGGCCGCCGGCGTCGCTGACGGCGGTCGCGATCTCGGTCTGACCGGCGCTGATGACACGCGCGAGGCATATGTCGATGCCACGCCGTGGGTGCATTTGCAGTTTTCGCAGGACTGGGCCGCGTTCGTGCGCGTGCGCGGCTATGCGCCGACCGGGTCGGTGCTGCAATCGGGCGACGACGACAACAACGAACGTGCCAGCAAGAAAGCCTTCGTCGGTCTCAAGGAAGCGTGGATCGAATACGGCGGTCTGACCAGCTATCCGGGCGAGGCCCTGCGTCTCGGCCGTCAGCGCATCCGCAACGACGACGCGCAGTTCTTTGACGAAGACATCGATGCAGCGCGCTGGATCTTCAACACGACTTTGCTCGATGCCGATCTCGGCGTCGCGCGCCAGTTCGACACGTATCGCACCGACGACGTCGACGTACCCGTCGATCAGGACCAGCGCACCTACACCTTCGGCAGTCTCGCCTGGGACTGGGCGGCGCGTCAGCGCATCGGTTTTCGCGTCGTGCATGCCAATGACGACAACCATCTGCCGGCCGAGGGCGAGCCGGTCGAGCCCGGTGAGCGCAACAGCAATGGCCAGCAGACCTGGGTCAACGTGCATCTCGACAATCATCCGTACGACTGGCAGCAGTTGCAGCCGGTGTCGTACTGGCTGTCGGCCAGCTATCTCGCCGGCAAGCGCGATCGCAGCGAAGCGATCATCAGCGTCGATCCGCTCAGCGGCGAAAGCAGCGCGCTGACCGGCCCGCGCGAGCGCGATGACGTCAAGGCCTGGGCCGGCGAGGCGGGACTGCGTGTGCACGTCGGTGGACCGGTACAGGCCGGCGTCGCGTACGCGTACAGCGATGGCGACGATAAAGGCGACGGGCAATATCAGCAGACCGGCGTGCAAAGCAATTACTCGCGCTTCACCGGCACGCGCACGCAGATCTATCGCTTCAACGATGCGTATCGACCGGAGCTTGGCAATCTGCAGGCAGCGAGCGCATTCGTCTCGGCCAACGCCGGGGTGTGGGACACGAGCCTGATCTACAACAAGCTGCGCCGGCCGGATGCCGACGCGCCGATCGTCAGCGACAGCCTGCGCGTATCGCCGAGCGTTGCCGCGCACGATCTCGGTCAGGGTGTCGATCTGGTATTGACGCGTTACTTCGACATCACCGGCGCCGGCGAGGCGACCGCGTACACGCCGGACGACACCGGCGACAGTTCGATTCGCCTGCGCGGGTCATGGTTCGACCCGGGCCATGCCTATGGAAACGACGCCAAGGACGACTACCGCGTCATGCTGGAGTTCACTGCGTGGTATTGAGGCCGACATCTGCCCTCTGTCTGGCCGCGCTGTTGTGCGCATTGCTCAGCGGCGTCGCTGCGGCTCAGCTCAATGGCGACGCCGCACCTGACGAGCCGGCGATCGCGGTGCCGCAGGTGCCGAGTGGTCCGACCGCAAACAACGCGCCGGACCGTGGCCATGACAACGCCGACCCCGACGATGAGATATCCGACGCGGAGCCGGATGACCCAGGCGAGCGTTATCAGACCGATGGCTCGGATCAGGACAATGCGGCCGAGGAAGACCGCATGCTCGCCGAAGCGTCGAAGCGCCCGTACATCGTCGACGTCACCAGCGGCGCCGCGCTGAAGCTCGATCCGCCGAAACTGCCGGATCTGACGCGCTACACCGCGGAAACGGCAATCGCCAAGATCCGCAAATCGCCGCGCGGCCATGCCGAGGTACGCAGCATGCTCGACGAACTCTCGTTCAAGGGTTTCATGGGCCGCGACGAGCGCATGCGCGACTGGGCCGCGCGCCAGAGGTCGCTGCCGCAGGTGATCTTCGTGTCCGGCTACATGACGCCGAAGGACATCGCCCGGCAGGTGCCGCACCAGTACTTTCAAAAAGTGTCGAAAGGTGTGTACATCGCGCGCCTGCCGATTGACGTGCGGCCGGGCGCGACATTGCATATCGACGATTCGGTCACGGACTTCCGGTTGTCGCTCGACCGTGGCGCGTTTCTCGTCAACGAAGGCAAGCTGTTCATCACCGGTTCGCGCGTCCGCGGCTGGAACGAAGCGAAGCGGGCGCCGTCGGTGTTCAAGGACAAGCACGACTTCCGGCCATTCATCGTTTCCTGGGGTGGCTCGCAGACCTACATCATCAACAGCACGGTCGCCAATCTCGGCTATGCCGCGTCGAAGTCGTATGGCGTATCGATCTCGCAATTCTCGCCGGCGCTGGCGCCGCGGATGAACCGGCCCAATCCAACCGGCTGGCTGATCGATTCGGAGTTCTACGACAACTGGTACGGCTTCTACTGCTATGAGGCCGAAGACGTGGTGATCCGCGGTAACGACTATCACGACAACATCAAGTACGGCATCGATCCGCATGACCGTTCGCGGCGGCTGATCATCGCCGGCAACAAGGCGCACGACACCAAGGAAAAGCACGGCATCATCGTATCGCGCGAAGTCGACGACAGCTGGATCATCAACAACCAGGCTTACGACAACGCGCTGTCCGGCATCGTCATCGACCGTAACAGCGTCAACAACGTCGTCGCACACAATCGCGTCTATCGCAATCACGCCGACGGCATCACGATCTACGAAAGCCCGAAGACGCTGATCTGGCAGAACCTGGTCAGCGCCAATCTTCGCCACGGCATTCGCGTCCGCAACAGCACCAATATGCGGCTGTACGGCAATGTTGCGGTTGGCAATGGCCTGTCCGGCATCTATGGCCATATCAAGGATCTGGCCGGCACCGGCCGCAACCTGCGCCTCGATCCTTTCCACGAGCGGATCTCGATGACGGTGGTTGGCGGCCAGCTGATTTCCAACGGCTCCAGTCCGGTCGGCATTGACCAGCCGCTCAGTCTTGAATTGTACGACGTCGACATGCGCGCGCCTCAGCGCGAACTCGGCATCAAGTTCACCGGCATTCTCGGCAAGCATCAGGAACAGGT
>DATCXY010000346.1:0-7058 GCA_036570585.1 Solimonas sp.
CGCGCTTCATCAAATACAATCCGTTCGAGGAAGGTCGCTTCAAATCGATCGGTGATGATCGGGCAGTGATCTTCACCGAAAAGATGAGTCCCGGCGGCGATCATCTCGACCACGTTCTGGCTCAAATTCACGAGCAGAAGGTCACCAGTTTCGTGACCGCGCGCAGCGGTTCGCAAGCGGTCGATTCCCGTACGGGCGGTCGCACCGTGGTGCTCAACCAGGGCTACCGCTATGTCGGTGAGCCCGGTTCGGCGCAATTCGACGTGATCCAGTTCAACACGCTGACCACGCACTTCAAGCCGCCACAATTCATGTACAGCTCGTCGAAGCGCAAGATCGAGCCGACCGGGCGTCTGCTCGGCACCGGTGATCCGCAGGACCGCGCCGAACTGCAGTGGCGCGTCGGCGCGCCGATCGCAGTGCTGGTGCTGACGCTGCTGGCGGTGCCGTTGTCATACATCCGGCCGCGCCAGGGCCGCTACGGCAAGCTGGTGATCGGCATCCTCGCGTACCTGATCTATTCGCAGTTGCTCGGTGTCGCCCAGAACTGGGTCGCCAAGGACAAGCCGATGGGGCACTACGGCATGTGGTGGGTACATGTGCTGATGCTCGGCTGGGCCCTGTTCCTGATTGCCCGACAGCAGAACTGGTTGCGACGGAGGCCGGCGTGAAGCGCCTGTCGCGACACCTGATCTCGCATATCGCCGGATTCTCGGCAATCGTCGGGCTCGCGCTGGTGGCGATCTATACGTTCATCAGTTTCGTGTCTGACATTGACCAGACCGGGCAAGGCGAGTTCGGCATTGCGCAATTGCTGTACTACACGCTGATGATGGTGCCGACCGGGCTTTACATTCTGATGCCTGTGATCGCGCTGCTGGGAACGCTGATGGGGCTCGGTACGCTGGCGGCGCAAAACGAAGTCACCGCGATGCGTGCCTCCGGCATGACGGTGGTGCAGCTCGGCGTGGCAACGCTGATGGCAGGCGTGCTGCTCGGCGGTTTCGACGTCGTGCTTGGCGACGTGCTGGCGCCCGCGGGCACTCAGGCGGCGCATAATTTTCGTAGTGCGACACGCGATAGTGAGCCGGCCGGGCTGGCGACGAGACCGCTATGGCTGCGCGACGGTCAATCGGTCGTCCACATCGGCACGCTCAAGTCCGAGCGGGAGATCGCCAATGTCGAGGTCTACCAGCTTGGCGATGATCTATCGCTACAGAGCGCGCTGCATGCCGACGACGGCGAATTCGTCGATGGCCACTGGCATCTGACCGGGATCGCGCGCACGCGCTTCGAAGACGGTCATATCGTCGCAGAGAAGCTGCCGACGCTCGACATCGAAGGACATCTGTCACCGGACGTGTTACGCCTGTTCGTGCTCGAAGCCGACAGCCTGACGACACCCGGCCTGATGCGTCTGATCGGCTATCTGGAACGTAATGGACTCGATGCCAGCAGTTATCGCCTGTCGCTCTGGCGCAAGCTGATTGCACCGCTGACGGTAGTGGCAATGATGCTGTTCGCCGTGCCCTTCATCCTGGGGTCACAACGTGGTGGCGGCGCCGGTCAGCGGCTGCTGGTGGGTATTCTCGTCGGTCTGGTGTTCTACGTGATCAACGAGGTCACGGCCAGCATGGGCCAGCTCTACGGCTGGCCACCGCTGCTGGCGGCAGGCTCGCCGACGGCCGGCCTTGCGCTGCTGGCAGTGTTGCGTCTGCGGCGCGCAAGTTGAATGCGGAGCGTAAAACTTTGTCCGATAATTTTGATCCAAGTGTCAGCGGAACGGATCGTTCCGTAACCGTGTCGAGGAGCGCCACCATGCCAAGCATCCATACCCGAATTTTCCAAGTCGCCGCGCTGGCCTGCGCTGCGGGTCTTGCTGCATGTGTCAGCGTCACGCCGTATCAGCCGGCCAGCAAAGGCTATGGTTATTCCGAGCAGCGGATCGAGAACAACCGTTTCCGCATCAATTTCGCCGGCAACTCCGATACGCCCAAGCAGACGGTCGAAACCTATCTGCTGTTCCGCGCTGCCGAGCTGACGCTGAAGTCCGGCTATGACTATTTCGTGTTCGCGTCCGACAGTACCGACGCCAGCACGCGCTATCTTCAGAGCTTCGATGGTTTCTACGGCGGCTGGGGGCCGTATTACTGGGGGCCGCGCAGCGCGTTTGGCGGTGGCTTCGGCGCTTCGACGTCGACGCCAATCACGGAATATGTGGCGCAAGCCAATGTCGTGATGTTCAAGGGCAAGAAGCCGGATACCGATGTGCATGCCTTCGATGCACGCGAAGTTCGCACCAATCTCGAGCCCGCGATTCTGCGGCCGGTGCCGAAAAGCTAGTTCGAGGCCGGAGCCGCTGCTTTCGGTGGCGGCTTCGGCAGCAGCACGAGATGGCTGCCGCTGAGCCAGTCCTGCGGCGCGCGCTGCCGGCGGTCGAAAAACATCGCTGCGAGCATCGCCAGCGTCAGCACGCCACACACGACCGTGGCAGTGTCGGCACGCGGTTCGTCACGCAGGTGCGGCAAACGCATGATCAGCGGCGTCAACACGATGCCCCAGACCAGCAGCATGCCGCCATAGCGGACGGCCGCGCTGACCCAGTTCAGGGAATCGCCATTGTCGCGACGCACGCGTACGCGCCAGACCCGCATGCCGAGGGTCTGTCCGCCATGCGTCCAGAACCAGCCGAAGAAGCCCAGGCCGACCACGAACAGGCAGATTCGCAACATTTCCCAGTCGCGCGCACTGCCGACCAGTGCGCGTACGACCGCGTCGATCAGCACGGTCACCATCCACAGCCCAAGCAACAACAGGCTGTCGTAGATGGCCGCGATCAGGCGGCGCCAGAGCGGGGCAGGCGGGAATGCGTCGATCATGAGCAGCGGGCCGGTGAAGGGCGCACAGGATAGCCAGACCGACGTAAAAGAAAAGCCCTGGACCACACGCGTGTGCCGTGCCACAAGCCTCAGCCAGTGGCGTTGCGGTGCGCGCGTGGCCGTACCAAATGCAGCTTCGTTCCGACGTCAGCGGAACGCGCTGCAGCCATCAGCAGTTCGCGGGGGCTTTGTCCATCATCGGGAAAGGTGCCCATGCCGACATACGCGTGCGGATTGATGCGGTGGCCGTCGAGATCCATCGGCAGTGTGCAGGCGGCGAGCAGTTGATCGCGCAGCAGTTGCGGCGTGACGCCCATCGGATCGCGAAAGCGCAATAACGCGAACTCGAAGCGTCCATAACGGGCCAGGAAGTCTTGTGGGCGCGTAAGCTGGCGAAGCCGATCGGCGACCACTTTCATTGCTTGCGTGTCATCGCCATCGACGCGTAGCGCCCCATAGAACAAATCAAAATGTGTGCGGTTGAGTGTGGCGCGCTGAATGAAGTTGACGGCTTCCTGCTGGAACGACGGACGATTGCGCAGCATCGTTTCGGAATCATGCAGCGCCAGCGTGCGCACCCGCTCCTCCTGTTCGCGGCGGATACGCGCCTCCTTCTGCTGAGCCTGCTGGTGTGCGTCGTAGGCTGCCAGCGCCATGATCAGCAGGCTGAGCAGCAGCGCGAATGTGGCGATCGGCCCCGCTGTCCAAGCGCCCGTCAGCCCGTCAGCAGCACCGCAAATGGCGCCGAGCGGAAAGCTGGCCGCGGCCATGCCGGTGTAATGCATGCCGACCACGGCGAAACCCATGACCAGCGCAGCGCCGATTCTGGCCAACAGCTGTCGTCGCGAAGTGATGCGCCGCAAATGGAAGACGATCCATAGCGCGACGCCTGAAGCAAGGAACGCAATCAGCGCCGAGGTGGCGACCAGCACCGGATTCCAGATGATGCCGGGCTGCATTTTCATCGCGTGCATGCCGCTGTAATGCATGATGCAGATGCCAGTCGCCATCATCGCTGCGCCGCCAGCGACCGCCTTCATCCCCATCTGCTTGCGGCTGGCGATGTACAGCGCCAATGCTGCCACTGCAATCGCAGCGGCCAGCGAGAAGACAGTAATGCCGAGGTCATAGCTCATGCGGATCGGCAGCGAGAACGCCTGCATGCCGATGAAATGCATGGACCAGATGCCACTGCCCATGGCGAGTGCCCCGAGCGCGATCCACAGACCCTGACGGCTTTCGCTGTGAAAGATGCGATGTGAAAGGTCGATCGCCGAATAAGCGGCAAGGGCTGCAATGAAATACGAAAGCGTGACCAGCCCCATGTCGTAGTGACCGGCAAGAACGGCAGCACTCACGGCAAATCCCTATATGTGTATATCGAGGTCGAAAGCATGCGCGATGTTTGACCGCGTCGACGATGCCGCTGCTCCGATGATGACTGCCGGTTGTCGGAAGTCCCGAACTGAAGGCCGCTGGTCGGCTGTTCGCGGACGTTGAGGATTTTGCGTGTGCGACGACCGGGAAGGGGACGAGTTGTTAAACTTGCCGAGAGCCTTCCTCATTGGCAGCCGCGGCTGGCTGCGACAACCGGTTTTTCTCCCTATGTGGTTCAAGAATCTGCAGACCTATCGTCTGGCAGGCGAGTGGACGCTCGCGCCAGGTGCATTTGAAGAGCGTCTCGCCCGTCATCCGCTGCATCCCTGTATCGGACTCAATCCGCAAAGTCGTGGCTGGGTCGGACCGGCAACCACTAATGCCCAACTTGTCTACGCGCAAGGCAAGCAGATGCTGATCGCGCTGGGCGTTGAGCAGAAACTGCTGCCGTCGTCTGTGGTCCAGCAGGCGGTCGATGAGCGTGCCAGTGAGCTGGAGCAACGCCAGGGCTTCAAGCCGGGCCGCAAGCAGTTGCGCGACCTCAAAGACCAGGTGACGGCCGAGCTGATGCCGCGCGCATTCGCCAAGCGTCGTTCGACGCGCGCATGGATCGATCCGGTCAGCGGCTGGATCGTGGTTGACGCGGCGTCACCGTCACGCGCCGAAGAATTGCTGGAAGTGCTGCGTGACGAGGTCGATGGCCTCAGCCTGGAACTGCCGGAACTGGCACAGTCGCCGGCCACCGCGATGACCGCGTGGCTGGCCGGCGGTGATGCGCCGGGCACCTTTGAGCTCGATCAGGAGTGCGAACTGCGCGGTAACGATCAGAGCAAGCCGACGGTCCGCTATCTGCGTCATTCGCTGGAAGGCGCGGAAGTGCGCAAGCACATCGCCGAAGGCAAACTGGCGGTCCGGCTCGGGCTGCGCTGGAACAATCGTGCGAGCTTCGTGCTGACCGACAAGTTCGAGGTCAAAAAGCTGCGCTTCGAAGATATCGAGAAAGCGCGCGAGGACGTTGCCACGCAAAGCCCGGAAGAGCAGTTCGACGCCGAGTTCGCGCTGATGTCGGGCGAATTGGTGGCGCTGCTGGCGGACCTTGAGAAGGCAATGGGCGGTACTCCGATGCAAGCGGCGGCCTGAAGCGCTATTCGCCGCGAGGTCTCGTGCTGATGGACGAGGCCCGCGGCACGGAAGCTGCGCCATGATTCCCGCCGAGTTTTCCTTCCGGCGAGCGCCCATGTATGCGAGATTCGGCCCGATCCAGCAGATCGCTTATGTGGTCGAGGATATCGATGCCAGCATCCAGCACTGGATGCAGTTCACGGGGGTCGGTCCGTGGACGGTGTATCGCAACACGACCATGCTCGGTCACTGTCGCGGCATCGCGACGACGGTGCAGATGCATGCCGCGCTGTCGTATCAGGACCAGATGCAAATCGAGTTGATCCAGGTGACCAGCCGGACGCCGTCGCCATATCAAGACGCATCCGGTCATCCGTTGATCGGCATGCATCACATCGCGCGGCATTCGCATGATCTTGATGCCGACATCGCGGCGGCGCAGGCGCGCGGTCTGCGCACGGCATTTTCGGCGAGCAACGGCGCGGTCCGCGTCGCGTACATGGAATCGGTGCGCGAGCCCGGTCTGCTGTTGGAGTTCATCGAGGCGGTACCGGCAGTGCTCGACGGTTTTGCTGCCGGCGTCGCGGCGTCACGCGTCTGGGACGGCCGCAGCGCGCCGGTCCAGACCTTCGATCTGGGTGGCTGAGGTGGATGCACGCCGCCGACTGTTCGTTCGCGCGCCGTTGGCGGCGCAACGAAATCTTCGCGGACGCCGCGTCGTCGTCACCGGCGCGGCACCTGGCTCGATCGGATTCGAAACCGCAGCGGCCTTGGCAAGTTGGGGTGCCGAGGTGACGGTGACGACGCGGAGCAATCCACAGCGTCTCGCGGCTCGCTTTCGGGAGGCGCTTCCAGCACAAAGCGGCAGCGTCGACGTCCAGTTGCTCGATCTGGCCAGTGCCGGATCAGTCGCGCATTTCGCACGAGCCTATGCCGAGCGTCACGATCGCCTCGATGTGCTGGTCAACAACGCCGGCATTCATCTCGATCTGTTGTCGCAATGGCGCGAGCCTCGCTGCATCGACGATCACGAAATCCATTGGCGCACGAACTATCTGGGCACGATGCAGCTGACGAACGCACTGCTGCCGCTATTGCTGCGGAGCGCTGCGCAAACGTGCGATGCACGTATCGTCAATGTCGTATCGATGTTGCATACGCGCGGCCGCAACGAATTTCTTTTTACGCCGATCACGCCATACAACTCGTGGGTTGCCTACGGCACATCGAAACTGGCGCTGGTCCATGCGACGTTCGAGTTGCAGCGACACCATGCCGCAGCGGGCCTGCAGGCCTACTGCCTGCATCCGGGCGCGGTGTTCAGCAACATTGCCGACAAGGGTCTGAGCGGAAACCCGAGGCTGCAGGCGATCCGCAATCTCTTTGCGCCGATCGAAAGGCAGTTTTTGCTGACGCCGAAGGAGGGCGCACAGACGTCGCTGTATTGCGCGACGCAGCCGGCACTCGCGGGCGGGCGCTATTTTCAGCGCTGCGCGGCATCCTCAGCCAGCACCGAGGCGGACGACCGGCGTGTTGCCGATCGACTCCGGGCCGAGACGCAGCTAGCGATTGCGTGCCTGCCGGTACTCGATGCCTAGCAGAGTGGAGCGTGTTCACCGCACACAAAAAAGCCTGCATTTAGCAGGCTTTCGTGCTTCTCAGTGGGCTTCTACGGCCGTA
>DATCXY010000347.1:0-10094 GCA_036570585.1 Solimonas sp.
CCACAGTCCCTGCAGATCGGCGCTGGCGTGCGAATGCGTCTGGCCGAAGATGATGTGATCGGCGTCGACGCACCAGTCGACCGCGCAGCTCGCCGCGACCAGCGCATCGCGCATGCCGGCCTGGATCAGATTGCCGGCCCCGATGGCGTCGAGCGCAACGAACACGATGCGCGTGTCGCCGAGTTCGAGTACCGACACGCGTACATAAGTGTTCTCGGTTTCGTGGAAACGCTCGGACACGTAGACCGGCAGCTGCGCGGGTTGCGTCAGGCTCGGGCCGAACTGGGCGAGCGGATTCGGCAGGTTCTGCAACGGATTGATGCCGTAGCCACCGAGATTGAACTGCTGCAGCTTGCTGCCGGCATACAGCCGCGACTCGGTAATGCCGTCGATCTGTTCCTGCGACGGCGTGATCACCGCCTTCGCGGCACCCGCGCACCAGGTGTCGGCCGTGCAGACACCGTGGCCTGCCGCCGCATCGGCGACCGGCTGGCTGTTGCCGCAGGCGGCGAGCAGAAAGGCAATGATCAGCGGCGACAAGGTCGCTGCGCGATGCGCATGACATCCGGACAACGCACTCTCCTCACGTTCGCGCTGCGAGAAAGGCGACGCCGGCAATGCGATCGCGCGTCCGCCCCGGTCGGCGCTGTAATGCGGCCGCGCGGACTTCGATCCGACGCAGGCCTTATGAATCGCATCTTGTGCCGTGACCGGCGCGCCGTCTTGACGAATGCCGCCGTTTGATTGCGAAATGACGACACTGTGACCAACGACCGAAAAGTTCCTCCGCCCGGCGGCGTCATCGCCTCGTTGTATGCGCGTGGCCTCATCGACTACCTGCGCACGCGCGGCGTCGATCCGGACCTGCTGTACGGGCCGGCGCGCGTCACTCAGCTCGATGCCGGCCGTGGCCACGAGGAAATTCCGTTGACGGAATGGATCGCGATGTTCGATCTGGCGATCGCGCATTGCGACGATCCGGCGCTGCCGCTGAAGGCGGGCGCCAGCCTGCATGTGCGACATCTCGGTGTACTCGGCCACGTGCTGATGAATTGCCAGACGCTGGGCGAAGTCGCCGAGCAGCTCGCACGCTATATCCGGCTGCTCGGGCAGATCGGCCGGCCGGAGGTGACCGTGAAGGGCGATCGCGTGCATCTGCTGTGGTGCTGGCCCTACGACTCGCTGGCCGCACCGTGCATTGCGCAGTTCATGCTCGGCGCGCGCGCGATGTTCATGCGCTGGCTGTCCGACCGCGCCGACCTGCGTTACGACGCGCACCTGCATTTTCCGCGGCCGGCCGATGTCTCCGCGTACGAACAGGTTTTCGGCGGCACGCTGAGATTCAGCCAGCCCGACAGCAAGATGATCTTCCCGGCCGCCTACATGCAGCTGCCGGTCGCCAACGCCGATGACGATCTGCGTCGCCAGGTCGAAGCGCGCGCGCAGTCGATGCTGCAGCGCCTGTCCGGCGAGCCGGAACTGCTGCGTGCATTGAAGGCCGTGCTCAGTCGTAATCTCGCCAACGGCCGCGTCGCGCTCGCCGATTCGGCAAGCGCACTGGAGCTGACGCCGCGCACCTTGCAGCGCCGGCTCGACGCGTTCGGTCAGTCCTACCAGCGCGTGCTCGACGCGGTGCGGCGACACGCCGCCGAAAACCTGTTGCGCGATCCGCACGTCTCGCTGACGCAGATCGCCTTCCTGCTCGGCTACACCGAGCAGAGTACCTTCCACAACGCGTTCCGGCGCTGGACCCAGCTTTCGCCGGGCGTCTATCGCAAGCGCGAGTTCCTTGCCGCGACGCGGCCGGCGCGCCGCAAGCGCCGCAACACGCGCGTCCGATAAGTGCGCTCGTCCGTACTGACATTCAATCGCGATAGCGCTGACGGAACCTTCATGACCATGCTGCTCAAGATCATCTTCACGCTGGCGCTGATCGCCATTGTCGGCACCACCGGCTGGGCCAGCATGCAAATGCCGGTGTGGGATACGCCGCGCGCCGTCGTCACGCATCCATGGTTCATTGCGACGCTGGTCGACACCTACCTCGCGTTCTTCACGTTCTGGCTGTGGGTCGCGTACAAGGAACGCTCGAACATCGCGCGCGTGCTGTGGCTGCTGCTGATCCTCGCGCTCGGCAACATCGCGATTGCCGGTTACATGCTGATCCAGCTCTGGCGTCTGCCGCGCGCTGCCAAGGTTGCCGATCTGCTGCTGCGTGCGCGATGAACGAAACCGCGATGCAAGCGCAGCCAGAAGTGAAGCGCTCGCTCTGGCGGCGCTGGCTCATCGATCCGGTCGTCGCGCAACTGCGCCAGGGCATCACGCCGGAGCGGATCGCGCTGACACTGGCGCTGGCGAGCATCATCAGCGTGTTCCCGATCCTCGGCTCGACCACGCTGCTGTGCGCGCTGGTCGCTGCATGGTTGCGGCTCAACCAGCCACTGATCCAGCTCGCCAACTACCTGTTTTATCCACTGCAGTTGATCCTGCTGCTGCCGTTCTATCGCGCCGGCGAAACCCTGTTTCACCAGCCGCACTTGCCGATCTTCTCGATTGGCGAACTGCTGACGCGCTTCAAGGCGGGTCCGCTGCAATTCGTCGCCGACTACGGCATGACGGCGCTGTATGGCATCGCCGTCTGGATGCTGGTCGCGCCGTTCGTCATGATGCTGCTGTATTTCACGCTGCGTCCGGTGCTGCGCAGACTCGCGCGGCGCGCGCGCATCAATCCAGCAGGCTGAGCACGTTCTCCGGCGGTCGGCCGATCGCCGCGCGGCCCTTGTAGATCACGATCGGCCGCTCCATCAGCTTCGGATGGCTGGCGAGCGCGTCCAGCCATTGCGCGTCGCTGTAGCCGTTGTCCTTGGCCAGGCCGAGGTCGCCGAACAGATCTTCCTTGGTGCGCACGATCGCCAGCGGCTTGACGCCGAGCAGCTTGCAGACCTCGCCCAGCTCGGCTTTTGACAGCGGCTGTTGCAGATATTCGACCGTCGGCAGATCGACGCCACGTGATTGCAAAAGCGCCAGCGTTTCACGGCTCTTGCTGCAGCGTGGGTTATGCAGGATGCAGTCTTTCATTTGATGAAACCTCATGGAGAGCTGCTGATTGTCGCAATTCCGGATCTTCAGGAAAATTCCGGTTCAGCCTCTATTCGTACGAGGCTGTCTACGATGTGTGCACTAAAACCGATGCCAAAGCAGGATGCACGGTTTTTCGGAGACGCCTTGGCGGGCTCCAAAGAGACGGAAGGTGGCGCGCGCATCCGCCTCCCGTCGTCTCGCGGCGCTAGACTTTGCGCCCTCGATCGGGAGTCCGCTGCTTGCGTAATGTCATTGCCTATGCCGTCGTCGCTTTCCTGTGTGCGGGCTGCGCCAGTTACATGACGCCGGGCGGGCCCGCGCCGCTCGCGGAGCTTGCCGGTGCGAATGCGAGTGACGCTGCGGAGCAGCCGTCACCGCAATTCCCGTTGAACCTGGTCGCAGTTCGTCTTCAGGCGGCGGACTATCGCTCGTTGTCGACGACAGGCTATGGCGAGGGCCGGTTTAGCGTGATCGCGCCGCCGGAGCTGTTGACGCCGCCGCAGTTGCAGTCGCTCGCGCAATGGCCACAGATCGCGAAGGCCGCGATCTTCGATGCCGCGCTATTGCCGGAAAAATTCGATTCGCTTGCCGATCTGCGTCTGGCCGCGGCCAAGATGCAGGCCGACGTGCTGTTGGTCTACACCATCGCGACGACGCTTCAGGTCGACGGCCACACGCTCGATCCGGCGCACAAGCTGTCGCTCGGCGATCAGCCGGAGGTTGGGGTGACGGTGAATTCGACTGCATCGCTGGCGTTCGTCGATGTGCGGACCGGCTATGTCTATGCGACGACGCAGGCCGACGCGGCGATGACCGATCTGGCCGATGCGTGGCAGTCCGAAACCGCGCTGGATGCGAAGCGGATGGCTGCCGAACAGAAGGCGTTCGCGGCTTTGCTGGTGGTGGCGCAGGCAAGCTGGAGCGGGATCATTAGCCGCTATCAGTAGTGCGCCGCGCGCCGATGCGGAACTTCGTCGGCGCACATTCATCGAAGCTGTGCTGAAGTTCGCCTCGTTTGCGCCGGAAGTTCGCGACGCGTCTGTCTGGAACACAAAAGTACTGCCATGGGTCTGCGTCTCCACTTCGTCCTGTTTGCCCTGTTGCTGAGTGGCGCGGTTCACGCCGCCGCACCGGCGCCATTCGATCTGTCCGGGCCGACGCTCGATGCCGTGATCACGCGCGGCAAGACCATCCTGCCGGCATCCGAAGTCCCGAATCTGGCCGAAGGCGACCGTATCTGGCTGAAACCGGAATTTCCGAAGTCGCAGTCGGCGCACTATTTGATGGTTGCCGCGTTTCTCAGCGGGCCGACCAATCCACCGCCAAAGGACTGGTTTTTCTCGTGCAAGACCTGGACCGGCAAGTGCGCGCGCGCCGGCCTGACGGTAACGGTGCCGCCCGGTGCGCAGCAGGTACTGGTGTTTCTGGCACCGGAAACCAATGGCGACTTCGAGGGCATTGTCAGTTCCGTGCAGGGCCGGCCCGGCGCGTTCGTGCGGGCCACGCAAGACCTGAATCAGGCCACGCTTGATCGCTCGCGCCTGGATCATTATCTCGCCGCCGTGCACGTGCTCAATTACGGCGATCCGGCAAAGCTCAAGGCCGTCGCACCGCTGCTCGCGCGCAGTCTCGCGATCAAGGTCGATGAAAAATGCCTCGACAAGATTCCGCAGTTGCAGGCGGCCTGCCTGACGCAGAACCAGGACTCGCTGATCCTCAACGACGGGCACAGCATGTCGATTGCACAGACGCTGACCTCGGGGCCGGCCGCCGATCTGGTGATGTCGGCCAGCGTCACGCCCGAGCTTGGTTATGGCGTGTACAGCCCGTACATCGCCTCGGTACTCGACATCGTCCGCATCTTCGATTCGTTCAGCACCGCGCAGTACCAGTACATTCCGGCGCTGTCATCGCATCGCGGCAACAAGTTGGCGTTGACGCTGAACACGCCACCATCGTTCTACAACCCGAAATCGGTGATGGTGGTGGCGTTGCCTGCGGTCGAGAAGCCGCGTCTGCCGCCGCTGCACGCCGTCAATCCGACTGACATCTACTGCGCCAGCCGCGATGATCTGGTGCTGCCGGTCGAAGGTGCGCCGCTCGCGTTCTCGACCGAATACGCGCATGACATCACGCTGGTCGTCAGCGGCAAGGACGGCAAGACCCTCCGCTTGCCGGCGCATGCCGACGCGGCGCAGGGCGGCTATGTCGTCAATACCGCGCGCCTGCAGTCGGCTGATCTGGGCGACAGCATCCGCGCGTCGCTGCAGGGCTACTGGGGTTTCGAACCGTACATCGGCCCCGGCTTCGAGCTGACCAATGCGCGCGCCAATGATTGGGCGCTGGCCGAAGGCGATGAAGACGCGCTGATCGTCGGTCGCCCGGATACCGTCCATCTGCATACCGACAACGTCAGCTGCGTCGACAACATCATGTTGCGCGATCCGGACGGCAAGGAGCTGAAGGCCGAATGGAAACCGGTGAAACCCGGCGTCGTTGAAGTGAAGCTGCCGTTGCAGGACGCGCAGCCCGGCACGATGAGCCTGATGATCGATCAATACGGTCTCGCCAAACCGCATCTGATTCCGCTGCGCGTGTTTTCCAATGCCGCCCGTCTCGACGGCTTTACATTGCACGCCGGCGACGCGCAGGGCGTACTGAGCGGCAGCCGCCTCGATGAAGTGGCGAGTCTGACGATCGGCGGTCTGGTCTTCCAGCCCGGCGAGTTGAACACCCAGGGTGGCAATGATCAGTTGACGATGGTGTCGGCCGACACGCAGGCGGCCGCAATGCTGAAGCCCGACAGCAGCGCCGGTGCAAAGGCGACGCTCAAGGATGGCCGCGTCGTGAGCCTGAAGGCGAGCATCGATCCGCCGCGCCCGAGCGTCAGCCTGATCGGCAAGAGTGTGCGGCTGGCGACAGCCGGTCCCGCCAATAACATCCAGCTCGGTGATGCCGATGAATTGCCGCAGGACGCGCGTCTGACGTTTTCGATGCGCGCGCAGACACCGGCGCGCTTCACGATGCAGCAGCAGATCGAAGTGGCAACCGCCGACGAAACATTCTCGACGACGCTGGCGATCGGCAACGGCATCAAGCTGGAGAATTCAAAGGTCGCGCTCGCGAGTCTGGAGCCGGCCAAGGCGTTCGGCTTTTCCGCATTCGGGCCGCTGAAATTCCGGCCGGTCGTCAATGGCGTCGCCGGCGACTGGCAGGCGCTTGCCACGCTCGTGCGCCTGCCGGTATTGAAGACCCTCAAATGTCCGGCCGATTCGAAACTCGCGTGCGTGCTGTCCGGCACCGATCTGTTCCTGATCGATTCGATTTCCGGCAACGCGCAATTCGAGCAGGCCGTGCAGGTGTCCGACGGATTCCCCGGCGCCAGCCTGCCGGTGCCGCACCCGACCGGCGGCAAACTTTACGTGAAGCTGCGTGACGAGCCGTCGGTGATCAACCCGGTCGTGCTCGACGCGCAGATCCTGCCGCCGCTACCGGACGACGCAGCTGTCTCGGCACCCGCTCAGCCTCCTGCGCCGCAGGCGACCGCCGTATCGAATCCGCCTGAGATGCCGGACGGCGCCATTCCGGGAACAGCGGCGAGTTCGGAACGGAACCTGCCGTCGGCCGCATCGGCAGATGCTCAGTCGAACGGTGCAGAAAGCCCGGCACCTGTGAGCCAGAATTCTGCGCAGCGGTAGTCCCAACGCACGCGGGGACGCTGCGGGTGAGTTGAACAGGAGGGGTTAGCCGGCAAGACAACTGTATATCTGTACAGTTGTCGATTCTCCGTGTACTGTTCATTTACACAGTACGGAGCCCGCCGTGGATGAGCTGACCCCCCGCCAAGCCGAAATTCTCGATTTCATCCTGCGCCATCGTGACGAGCACGGTGCGCCGCCGACGCGAGCCGAAATCGTCACGGCGTTCGGGTTTCGCTCGCCGACCGCAGCCGAGGACCATCTGCGCGCCTTGGCGCGCAAGGGTGCGATCGATCTGCGTGCTGGCGCCTCGCGCGGCATTCGCGTACTGGCCGATGTCTTGCCGGCGGAAGCGGCCAATGAAGCCCGCCACGACGCCCTCGAAGACCGTATTCCGCTGGTCGGCCGTGTCGCCGCCGGCATGCCGATGCTGGCGACCGAAAGTATCGAGGCGCATTACAAGCTCGATCGCCAGCTGTTTCATCCGGCCCCGGATTTCCTGTTGCGTGTGCAAGGCTGGTCGATGCGCGATGTGGGCATTCTGCCCGGCGACCTGCTCGCGGTGAAACGCACGCCGATCGCCGAGAACGGCCAGATCGTCGTCGCCCGACTTGGTGAAGACGTGACAGTCAAACGCCTCGAACGCCACGGCAGCATCGTTCGTCTGCTGCCGGCGAATCCGGATTTCGCACCGATCCGCATCGATCTTGAACGCCAGGAACTGGTGATCGAAGGTCGCGCAGTCGGCCTGATTCGCGACGGCGGTTTCAGCCTGGCCTGAGTGACGCTCGGTTGATCGATGTCTGCACGCGCCGAATCATTGAAGGCCCTGCTGCGCGATGCGCGGCTCTGGCAGGGCGATCGCCAGGCGCCGTTGCGCGCGATGCCGACCGGCCACGCGCGTCTCGACGCCGCATTGCCCGGCGGCGGCTGGCCATGCGCGAATCTCAGCGAGATCGTCTATGTCGCGCCCGGCGTCGGTGAATTGCAGTTGGCGATGCCACTGCTCGCGCGGCTGACGCAGGCGAAACGTCCACTCGCGCTGATCGCTCCGCCGCATCTGCCGTACGCGCCGGCATTGCGCCAGCATGGCGTGGCACTCTCGAAGTTAACGGTCGTCGACACGGCGAATGATCACGACGCGCTGTGGGCCAGCGAAGAGCTGTTGCGCGCGCGCGCCGGCGCCGTGCTGCTGTGGCATGACACGATCGACACGATCGCGCAGCGTCGCCTGCAGCTGGCCGCCGAAACCGGCGATGGCATCGCGCTCGTTTATCGTCGGCTCACGCGACGCGATACGGCGTCGGTGGCGGCGCTGCGCTTGAAAGTCGAGTATGTCGCGGGTGCTCCGCGCATCGAAGTTCTGAAGTGCCGCGGTGCGCGACCGACGCGTGCCTACGCGCTCGATGCATGAAGCCGAAATGCTCTGGCTCTGTCTGCACTTTCCGCGGCTGCCGGCCGAGGCGCTCGGACTCAACGACCGCTTCGATGCGGTCACCGATCAGCGCGGTGCGAGCCGCTGGCTGATCACCGCCGCACCCGCCGCGCGCATCGGTACGCCGCTCGGCACGGCACTTTCCCTGCAACCGCAATTGCGTGCGTACGCGCGCAGCAGCAAGGCCGAACACGCGGCTTTGCTACAGCTCGCACACTGGATCTATCGCTACGGCAGTCCGGTGCATGCCGAGATTCGCGAAGCGCCGGACGTTGGTCGCGCACCGCAGGCACTGTTGTGGGTCGAGATCGCCGCCAGCCTGCGCTTGTTCGGCGACTACGCGGCATTGCGTGAAAAACTGGGCGCCGATCTCGTCGAGATGAAGCAGAGCGCGAGTTTCGCTGCTGCACCGTCGCGGGCGGCGAGTGCGTTGTTCGCATCGCTCGGCAAGGATGTCGTCATTCGCGAACAGGTCACGCTCGAGCGTCGGCTCGCGCCATTGCCGACGGCGAGTCTGTCGTGGCCGCGCCCGCAACTCGAGGCTTTGCGAGGCGTCGGTCTGCGCCGCATCGGCGATCTGTTCGCGCTGCCGCGCAACGCATTCGCGCGGCGCTTCGGTGCGGCGGCGCTGCTCGAACTCGATCGCCTGCGGGGTCGGGCGGCCGAGCCGGCGCTGGCGATTGCACCGCCGGCGACGTTCAAGCGGCGCTTCGAACTCGTCAGCGAAATCGATCATGTCGAGGCACTGCTGTTTCCGCTGCGTCGTCTCGCGTTCGAACTGCAGGCCTGGCTGCGCACACGCGATCTTGGCGTGCATGCGGTACGACTCCGTTGCGAGCATCCGCAACGCCGGCGCAGTTCGTTCACCTTGCGCTATGGCGATGCGCATCGCGACGGCGCGCGGCTGTTCGAGACCTTGCGCGAACGACTTGGTCGCGCGCCGTTGCCATCGGCCGTGCGCGCGCTCGAATTGCGTGTCGAGGAAACCGCCGCGGCCGACGTGCCGCAGGCCGATCTGTTCGACAACGCCGATGCCGCCGGTGATTGGACGCGCGCCATCGAGCGTGTCGCGGCCCGGCTCGGCGAACACGCGTTGTGGTCGCCGATGATCGTCGATGAACATCGGCCATCGCGAGCGATGCGTCGCGCTGCGGCCAACAAGCTTGCGGACACGCCGGCGTCCGCCGACCGGCCGTTATGGCTGTTGCGAAAACCACTGCCGCTGCCTGCACTCGATTTTCGCGGCGCCCAACAAGAACGTCTCGAAAGCGGCTGGTGGGATGACGGTGACCAGCGCCGCGATTACCACCGTGTGGTCTGGCAGCAGACCAGCGCCTGGGTGTTCCGCGATCGCGACAGTGAACGCTGGTTCCTGCATGGATTGTGGGCATGACCGGCGAGTGTGCCGGATACGCTGAATTGCACGCCGTTTCAGCCTTCAGTTTCCAGCGCGGGGCGTCGATGCCGCAGGAGCTGGTCGAAACCGCGAGTGCGCTCGGTTATCGCGCGCTCGCGTTGACGGACGAATGTTCGATGGCCGGTGCCGTTCGGGCATACGAGCAGGCCGAGCGGCATCGGCAAGCGCAGCGCCATGTGGTCGATGTGCTGGTTGGCAGCGAACTGAATTTTGCCGATGGTCTGCGCTGTGTCGCGCTCGCTGAAACCCGATCCGGTTACACGCAGCTGTGCCGCGCGATCACGCGTGCGCGCCGCGCCAGCGACAAGGGCGGGTATCGGTTGCTGCGCGACGATGTCGACGCGTCGCTCGCCGATTGCAGCCTGCTGTGGATAGCGCGCGATGCGGATGAACTCGACGAGCTGGCGTGGTTGCGTGAGCGTTATGCCGGCCGCTTGTGGATCGCTGCCGAACTGCATCGAAA
>DATCXY010000348.1:0-7053 GCA_036570585.1 Solimonas sp.
AGGATGTCACCACCACCCCGATCGGGCAGGATCAAGACGGCAAGGACGTGTTCCTCGCCGACATCTGGCCGACCAACCAGGAAGTCGCCGACGCGATCGCTGGCGCGGTCGACCGCGACATGTTCGTCGCGCGCTACGCTCACGTCTACAAGGGCGACGAGCATTGGCAGAAGATCGAGGTCGAGGGTTCGGACACCTATCAGTGGCGCGCCGGATCGACCTATGTCGCCAACCCGCCGTACTTCGAGGGCATGACGATGACGCCGGCGCCGGTGTCGGATATCGTGAACGCCAAGCCGCTCGCGATCCTCGGCGACAGCATCACCACCGACCACATCTCGCCCGCGGGCAGCATCAAGGCGGACTCGCCGGCCGGAAAATGGCTTATGGAACATCAGGTTAGCAAGGCCGACTTCAACAGCTACGGCGCCCGCCGCGGCCACCACGACGTGATGATGCGCGGCACCTTCGCCAACATCCGCATCAAGAATGAAATGGTCCCCGGCATCGAAGGCGGCATGTCGCGCCCCGCACCGCAGCCGCAGATCGCAGCCCTGTCCGAGTACATCGCCGTCACTGCCGCAGCCGATACCGGACGTCGCTATGCCAAGGTCGGCAAGGATTTCAATCCGATCCATCTGACGCCGTTCACCGCTCGACTGTTTGGCTTCAAGCGCCATATCGCGCACGGCATGTGGACGGCCGCACACTGTGCGGCGCTGCTGTCCGATCGCATCGAGGCCGAGCCTACTGCACTCGACGTGCAATTCCGGCAGCCCCTGTTTCTGCCCGGACGAGCGGCGCTGAAGTTTGCGCATCGCGCCGGCAGCGGCAGCCAGGGCACCGGAATCGACTTCGCGTTGCTGGCCAGTGGCGCCGACAAGGTCCATTTGACCGGCGTGCTGCGCTAAAATCGCGGCCTGAAAGGAGATTTCATGCGTATTCGCAAAGCCGTCTTTCCTGTTGCCGGTCTCGGCACGCGCTTTCTGCCCGCGACCAAGGCTAGCGCCAAGGAGATGCTGCCGGTCGTCGACAAGCCGCTGATCCAGTACGCCGTTCAGGAAGCGATCAGTGCGGGTGCCCAGGAACTGATCTTCATCACCGGCCGTTCGAAGAATTCGATCATGGATCACTTCGACAAGGCCTACGAGCTGGAATCCGAGCTGGCCGCGCGCGGCAAGAACAAGCTACTCGAAACCGTGCAGGACATCGTGCCGCCGGGCGTCACCTGCATCTTCATCCGTCAGGCCGAAGCGCTGGGCCTCGGGCACGCCGTGCTGCAGGCCTGGCCAGCGGTGGGTGACGAGGATTTCTACGTGATCCTCGCCGACGATCTCATCGATGGTCGACTGCAGCCCTGCCTGTCGCAGATGCATCGCGTCTACCAGCAGTACGGCACCAGCGTGCTGGCCACGCAGCGCGTGCCACAGTCGGAGACCGGCAGCTACGGCATCGTCGATGCACAGCCGATCGGCCCCGGCCTGTCGGAAATCAAGAAGATGGTCGAGAAGCCGAAGCCGGAGGATGCGCCGAGCAATCTCGCCGTCGTCGGCCGCTACATCCTGACACCGCGCATCTTCAAGCTGCTGGAGCGCACGCAGCGCGGTGCCGGTGGCGAAATCCAGCTGACCGACGCGATCAGCCTGATGCTCAACGAGCAGACCGTGCTCGCCTATGAATTCGAAGGCGTGCGGCACGACTGCGGGTCCAAGCTCGGCTATCTGCGTGCGAACGTCGAATTCGGCCTCAAGCATCCGGAGCTGGCGACCGATTTTCGCGCCTATCTGAGCGAGCTGACGGCCGGCTGGCATGATCAGGACAAGAAACGCAAAGCCTAAGAGCGTCCGCCATCAACGAGGCTGGGCGCCGTCATCGCAGGAACAACAGGAACGAGTGCAGCAAAGCAATGGCGATCAGCAAGTATCAGAGTTTCATTGAATCGTCTTCGATCAACGGCGCCAACGCGCCTTATGTCGAGGCGTACTACGAACAGTTCCTCGACGATCCCGAGTCGATCGATCCGAGCTGGCGTGCATATTTCCGCCTGATCCAGGATCAGAATGCCCCGCGTGAGGTTCCGCACAGCGAAGTGATTGCGCGCTTCGAGCGGCTCGCACGCGAACCACATCGCGTGGTCGCCGCCGAAGCCGGCTTCGATGCCAAGGCGGCGGAGAAGCAAGCCGGTGTGCTGCGTCTGATCAACTACTACCGCATGCGCGGTCATCAGGCGGCACGGCTCGATCCGCTCGGGCTGGCGCCGATCGACAACATTCCGGACCTCGATCCGGCGCATCACGGCCTTGGCCCGGAAGATCTGGAAACGGTGTTCAACACCGGCACGCTGGCCAGCGGCAATGACCGCCTGCCGCTGCGTGAAATCATCAAGATCCTCAAGAGCGTGTACACCGACACCATCGGTGCCGAGTACATGTACATGACCGAAACGCGCGAGAAGCGCTGGGTCCAGCAGCGGCTCGAATCGGTCGCGTTCGAACCCAAGCTGTCGGCCGAGCGCAAGCGTGCGGTGCTGACGCAGCTGGTCGCCGCCGAAGGTCTCGAACGTTATCTGCATAACAAGTACGTCGGGCAGAAGCGCTTTTCGCTGGAAGGTGGCGACTCGCTGATTCCGGCGATGGACGAAATCATGCGTGGCTGCGCGGCGCGTGACGTCGATGAGATCGTCGTCGGCATGGCGCATCGTGGCCGCCTCAATCTGCTGGTCAACGTACTTGGCAAGTCGCCGAAGGAACTGTTTGCCGAATTCGAGGGCAAGTATTCGGTCGATGCGCTGTCGCGCCACGGCGACGTCAAGTATCACCTGGGTTTTTCGACCGATGTCGAAGTCGACGGCAAACGCCTGCATCTGGTACTGGCGTTCAATCCTTCGCATCTCGAGATCGTCAACCCGGTGGTCGAAGGTTCGGTCAAGGCACGCCAGATCCGGCGCGAGGACGAGGCGGGTCAGAAGGTCGTGCCGATTCTGATTCACGGCGACGCCGCGTTCGCGGGACAGGGCGTGGTGATGGAAACATTGCAGCTGTCGCACTCGAAAGGCTATTCGACCGGCGGCACGCTGCACATCATCGTCAACAATCAGATCGGCTTCACGACGCCGAATCCGATCGAGGTGGAGTTCGGCCGCGAGGCGCGCACGTCACGCTACTGCACGGACCTGGCCAAGATGCTCGAAGCGCCGGTGTTCCACGTCAATGGCGACGATCCGGAAGCGGTGACCTTCGTCACGCGCCTGGCGATGGACTTCCGCAACGAATTCCACAAGGACGTGATCGTCGACATCTGCTGCTATCGCCGCCATGGCCACAACGAGGCCGATGAGCCGAGCGTGACCAGCCCGATGATGTACGAAGTCATCAAGAAGCAGCCGACCACGTTGACGCTGTATGCCAAGAAGCTCGAAGAAGAAGGCACGATCGACAAGGGGGCTGCAGACACGCTCATCAAGGCGTATCGCGACGGACTCGACAAGGGTGAGAACACCGCACGCAACACGCTCGGCCTGGTCGGCAACAAGCACACCGTCAATTGGGCGAAGTATCGCGATGGCAGCTGGGACACGCCCGTCGATACCACCGTGTCGGCGAGTGCGCTGAAATCGCTCAGCAATCAACTGCTGCAGCTGCCGGACGGCTTCACGCTGCATCCGCGCGTGCAGAAGATCTGGGACGACCGCGCCAAGATGGGCGTCGGCGAACTGCCGATGGACTGGGGTTTCGCCGAAACCATGGCCTACGGTTCGCTGGCCAAGGAAGGCTTCCATGTACGCCTGTCCGGTCAGGACGCGCGCCGTGGCACATTTTTCCACCGTCACGCGACGATCCACGATTTCAAGAACGGTGCACGCTTTACGCCGCTGCGCCATCTGGTCAAGGACAAATACGGCTTCGTCGTCAACGACACGCTGCTGTCCGAAGAAGGCGTGCTCGGTTTTGAATACGGCTATTCGACGACCGATCCGGATTCGCTGGTGATCTGGGAAGCACAGTTCGGCGACTTCGCGAACGGCGCGCAGGTGCTGTTCGACCAGTTCATTGCCGCCGGCCAGTCGAAGTGGGGGCGCCTTTGCGGTCTGACGGTATTCCTGCCGCACGGCTATGAAGGTCAGGGACCGGAGCATTCGTCGGCGCGCATCGAGCGCTTCCTGCAGTTGTGCGCCGAGAACAATCAGCAAGTCTGCGTGCCGTCGACACCGGCGCAGATGTTCCACATGCTGCGTCGCCAGATGAAGCGTTCAACGCGCCTGCCGCTGATCGTGATGACGCCGAAGTCGCTGCTGCGTCATCCGCTGTCGGTGTCGACGCTCAAGGATCTGACCAAGGGCAGCTTCCAGCCGGTCATTCCGGAAGCCGAAAAGATCGACGCCAAAAAGGTGACGCGCATCGTGTTCTGCTCGGGCAAGGTCTACTTCGATCTGGTGCAGGGGAGGCAGAAGGACAAGCTCGACAATGTCGCGTTGGTGCGCATCGAACAGCTCTATCCGTTCCCGCGTGAAGGTTACGAAGCGGCACTTGCCCAGTACCCGAACGCCAAGGAAGTGCTCTGGTGTCAGGAAGAGCCGGAGAATCAGGGTGCCTGGTATCAGATCAAGCATCGTCTTGCCGTCTATCTGCAGCCGCAGCACGTGATGATGTATTCGACGCGCAAGGGGGCGCCGACCACGGCGGTTGGCTATCTCAAGGTGCACCAGAAGGAGCAGGCCGAGGTCGTGCAGGAAGCACTGACCGGCGGCAAGCGCATGTAACGAGCCGGCGACGGCAGACGGGGCCGGATGACCGGCCCCGATTCAAACGACAGCAAGAAAGAACGAAACAAAGGAATCCCCGAAGATGGCCATCGAAATCAAAGTCCCCAACCTGCCGGAGTCGGTGTCGTCGGCAACCGTTGCCACCTGGCACGTCAAGGCTGGTGACGCGGTGTCCCGCGAGCAGAACCTGCTGGACCTCGAAACCGACAAGGTCATGCTCGAAGTGCCGGCGACCGCCGATGGCGTGCTCAAGGAAATTCGCGTTCAGGCGGGGGCCACGGTGCAGGCTGGCGACATCCTCGGCATTCTCGAAGAGGGGGCGGCACCGGCTGCCAAGCAGGAGAGCAAGGGCGAGCCGGCCAGGAACGAAAGTGTCGCGACCTCGTCAGCCAGTACGCCGGCGATGTCGTCGGAAGACGGCCAGAGCCCGGCCGTGCGCAAGTTGCTGTCGGAACTCGGTCTGTCGGCCAGCCAGATCAGCGGCAGCGGCAAGGGCGGACGCCTGACCGTTGAAGACGTCAAGGCCTACGCCGACAAACCGAAGACTGCCGCCAAAGTCGATGCACCGAAGGCCGCCGCGCCGGCAGCACCGCGTGCGCTGGGTGCTCGCGAAGAGCAGCGCGTACCGATGACGCGTATTCGCGCGCGCATCGCCGAACGTCTGCTCGAAGCCAAGAACACGACCGCGATGCTGACGACCTTCAACGAGGTCGATCTCAAGGCGGTGATGGAACTGCGCGCCAAATACAAGAACGAGTTCGAGAAGGCGCATGGCGTCAAGCTCGGCTTCATGAGCTTCTTCGTGCGCGCAGCGGTCGAGGCGCTCAAGAAATTCCCGGCCGTCAACGCGTCGATCGACGGCAGCGATGTTATCTATCACGGCTACTACGACATCGGCATTGCGGTCTCGTCGGAACGTGGCCTGGTCGTACCGATCCTGCGCGACGCCGACCAGCGTTCGCTGGCGGACATCGAGAAAGCGATCGTCGACTTCGGTACGCGTGCCAAGGCCAACAAGCTGACGATGGACGATCTCACCGGCGGCACGTTCTCGATCACCAACGGCGGCATCTTCGGCTCGATGATGTCGACACCGATCCTCAATCCGCCGCAATCGGCGATCCTCGGCATGCACGGCATCACCGAGCGCCCGGTCGTCGTCGACGGCCAGATCGTGATCCGGCCGATGATGTATCTGGCGATGTCCTATGACCACCGCATCATCGACGGCAAGGAAGCGGTGCTGGCGCTGCGCACGATCAAGGAATGCCTCGAAGATCCCGCCAAGCTGCTACTGCAGCTGTAAAGCTGCTGCGCCGCTCCGGCGTCGACCGGCCTGCCATGGACTGATTCCATCTCCGTTCATGCCGAGTGCCGTCGAAGGCGGTGTATCGAGGCACGCGCGAAACCGGCCCCTGCACAGGCGATACCGCTCGCGACGCTTTACAGATCATCGAATCGGGCCCGCATCGCGGGCCCGATTCGTTTGCGCGGCCGCTGCTGCATACTCCGCGGCATGTCGCAGCCGTTTCCGCACGAACAGCCTCTGCCGTTCATCACCCTGCCGAATTGGGTCAAGGCGGCGGCGCTGTGCGGCTTCAACATCCAGCCGGTGTTCGACGAACTGGAAATCGAGACCGACCTGCTGCATCTCGAGGACGCGACGATCAGCCGCCCGCTGCTTGAGCAGGTGATGACGGTCTGTGTCGCGCGTGCGCGCGACCAGCATTTTCCGTTCGTGCTCGGCGAGACTTTCGCGTTCGACTACCTGCCGGACATCGGCACGTTTCTCGCGACCAGCCCGACGCTGCGCGACGCCGCGCGCGTGTTCGACTGGGTGCGGGCGCTGATCAATCCATTGATCAATGTGCAGCTTGAAGAGGACGGTGATCTCGCCCGCCTGGTGCTGCGCGCTGCCGCCGACGGGCAGGGTGGCGGTACCGTCGCGGTCTATTTCATCGAATCGATTTTCGCGGCGATCATCAAGTTCGGGCGCTTGCTCAGCGGCGACATCGAACGCTTCAGCCGCCTGCGTTTCCGGTATCCGGCACCGTCGCATGCCGAGGCCTACCAGCGGTATTTCCGCATTCCGGTTGCGTTCGCGCAGCCATGCAATGCAATCGAGTTGCCGCGCGTGCAGCTGGACGCAGCACTCGATGGCGGCATCCCCGCCTTGCACGGCCAGGCGGAAGTGCGCGTCGCGCAGCGGTTGGCGCGCCTTACCCGTCGCAGCGGCCTGATCGCTGCCGTCGAAGCGCAATTCGCGCAACATCCGCAATTGCTGGGTTTCG
>DATCXY010000349.1:0-13936 GCA_036570585.1 Solimonas sp.
GTCCCGTACCAGCACGCCCTGATGCGCTTGCGGGTTGAAGCGGAATGTCGTGCAGCCCTTCAGGCCGTGGTCGATCGCGTACAAATAGATATTCTTGAAATCGTCGAACGCAATGTCGCTCGGCACGTTGATCGTTTTCGAGATCGACGAATCGATCCACGCCTGCGCGGCCGCTTGTACGTCGACGTGCGCGTGCGGCGCGATCTCGGCGGCGGTCGCGAAGATCGGCGGCAGCGCATCGGTGTCGACGTCCGCATCGACGAGCTCGCGATAGCGCTGCAGCTCCAGCGATTCCATGCGCAGCGCGCGCTTCGCGTTTTCGCCGGGCACGATCATGTTGCGCACGTAGCTGTGCGCGAACGACGGCTCGATGCCGTTGCTGGCGTTATTGCCGACTGACGCCGCCATCGTGCCGGTCGGCGCGATCGATGTGGCATGCGTGTAGCGCGCGCCGACCGCGGCGAGCTGCTCGACCAGGTCCGCGTCCAGTGTCGCAATGCGTTGCAGGTGTTGCGAATAGCGCGCATGCAGCGCGCGCGCCGGCAGGCGATCACCCGCTTTGTGCCCATCACGCACCAGCGCCGGGCTTTGCTGCAGATGTCGCGGTGTCAGCTCGATCGTTTCCGCCAGCGCCGGTGCCGGCCCTTTTTCCCTGGCCAGGTCCAGTGCCGCGCGCCAGTTCTCGAGCGCGAGTCGCTGCGTGACCCTGGCGGTGAACTCGATCGAGTCGGCTGCGCCGTAGCGCATGCCAAGCATCGTCAGCGTCGAGCCAAGGCCGAAATAGCCCATGCCGTGTCGGCGCTTGCGCATGATCTCGTCGCGCTGCGACGCGAGCGGCAGGCCGCTGATGTCGCAGACATTGTCGAGCATGCGCGCGAACGTCCGCACAGTTTCGGCATACGCGTCGATGTCGAACCGTGCGTCGCGCGTGAATGGCCGCTGCACGAAGCTCGCGAGATCGATCGACCCGAGCAGGCAGGCGCCGAACGGCGGCAACGGCTGCTCACCACAGGGATTGGTCGCACGGATGTTCTCGCTGAACCACAGCGGATTCATGCGATTGCATTCGTCGATGAGAATGAAACCGGGATCCGAATACGCGTAGGTCGAGCGCATCACCAGATCCCAGAGCGCGCGCGCCGGCACCATGCGATAGACGCGGCAGGCAGTTTCGCCGCGCGCATTGACGGTGAAGTTCGGATCGCGCGCCGGCCACGGCCGCCACAGCAGCGTCTGCGTGTCGAGCTCGTGGCGGAACGCCGGAAACACCAGCGGCCAGTCGGCGTCGCGGCGCACGGCGTCGACGAACGCATCGGTGATCAGTACCGACAGATTGAACGCGCGCAGCCGGCCGGCTTCGCGCTTGGCGGTGATGAACGCTTCGACGTCGGGATGGCTGATCTCGATGCACGCCATCTGCGCGCCGCGCCGGCCGCCGGCGCTCGACACGGTACGGCAGATCGCGTCGAACACGTCCATGAACGACAGCGGCCCGGAGGTCGTTGCGCCGGCGCCGGAAACGTGCGCGCCGCGTGGCCTGAGCGTCGTGAAGTCGTAGCCGATGCCGCAGCCGGCCTTCAGCGTCAGCGCCGCGTCGCTGGCGGCCCGCATGATGCCGGCCATCGAATCGTCGAGCGTCTGCGAAACCGTGCAGTTGATCGTCGAGGCGTTTGCCTTGAGATGCTCGGCGCCGGCGTTGGCCATGATGCGGCCACCCGGACAGGCGTGCTGCAACGCGCGGTAGAACGCTTCTTCCCAGCGCTGCGGCTGCGCTTCCGGCGCCGCCAGCGCACGCGCCAGCCGCCGCCGCATGCCGTCGAGATCCTCGCCCGACAGGAAATACTTCGACTGCGCGATCAGCAGCGACGCATCCTGCAGCGTCGTCGCCGTCGGCGATCGGTGTTGGCGTTCGTCTGCATTCACGCGCAGCCTCCGACCTGCGATCGTGCGCCGCTATCACCGAAGCGTCCAGCATCGCCGACGCTTCGGTTAGGCTGCAGTTCATCTGAAGCCCGCACGATCCCTGCATGCCTTGTCGTTCTCTGCGGACTGTCTTGCTGTGCAGCGCGCTGGCGATGCTGGCGGCGTGCAATCTCACGCAGCTCGCGTACAACCGGCTCGACACGATCGCACGCTGGCGCGTCGGTCAGTACGTGACGTTCGACCCCGCACAACGCCAGACTTTCGATGCGGGCTTTCGCGCATTCTGGGCCTGGAACCGACAGACGCAACTGCCACGCTATGCCTCGGCGCTGCGTGAGATCGCGGCGCGTGTCGACCAGCCGCCCGATACGAATGAACTCGGGCAATGGTCGGACCGATACGGCGCACTGTGGTCGGCGTCGCTGGAGCCGCTATTGCCGCTCGCGTGCACGCTCGGCACCAGTCTCAGTGACGCGCAGGTCGCACGGCTGTTGAAACAGGTCGACAGCGATATCGTCGATTACGCCGACGAAAACGTCGAACCGTCGTTGGCCGCCCGCCGCGAGCATTCGCGACGCAAGATCGACAAGAACCTGCACAGGTGGCTCGGCTCGGTGACGCCGGAACAGGACAAGCTGTTGCGCACCTGGGAAGACGCCCGTGCCGCCGATGTCGCGCCGCAGTGGCTGGCGTTCCGGCAACGCTGGCGTGCCGAACTGGCGACGACGCTGGCGGCGCGTCACACGCAGGATTTCTGTCCGCGGCTCGAAGCGCTGGTCCGCGACGGCGACACGCTGTGGACGCCCGACCAGCAGCAGCTGTTCGCCGACAATCGCCGACACTGGACCCGGCTGCTGGTCCGTCTCGGCGCGAGTTTGAGCGCCGAACAGCAAGCGCATTTACGTCAGCTTCTGCTGGCGCTGGCCGATGATCTGCAAACCCTCTCCCGGACACCGCCGTAGCCGGTGCAAAGCGCTCGCCCCGCTATTGATTCATGAGATCCGGTGCCAATTCGGACCTGAGATGCGAATCGGGCCAATTGGGTGTTATTCACCACTTGTTCCCGCTAGACTTGCGCCCGCCCGCGCCGGCAAACCCTGCTCCAGACAGGGTTCGGCTGCGTCCAAATTTCAGAATTTTGAGTTTTACGCTCAGGGAGCATTCGAATATGCCGGTCAAAATTGCCGTGCTGAAGGAGACTCGTGCGAACGAACGCCGTGTGGCGCTTGTCCCCGCCGTCGCCGACAAACTGATCAAGCTGGGCTGCGAGATTCACATGCAGTCCGAAGCCGGTGTGGCCAGCCGCATTCCGGACTCCGCGTACAAGAACGTCACGTTCGCCGCCAACCCGCAGGGGCTGGTCAGCGATGCCGACATCGTCGTCTCGGTGCAGCCGCCGACGGCCGACATCGTCGATGCGATGAAAGACGGCAGCGTGCTGCTGTCATTCGTGTACGCGCACAAGGAAATCGAGCTCACCAAGCTGCTGCGCGACAAGAAAATCACTTGCTTTGCGATGGAACTGGTGCCTCGTATCTCGCGCGCACAGGCGATGGACGCGCTGTCGTCGCAGGCCGCGCTGTCGGGCTACTACTCGGCGCTGCTCGGCTCGACCAATCTCGCGCGCATCCTGCCGATGATGACCACCGCCGTCGGCTCGATCCGGCCGGCCAAGTGCCTGGTCATGGGCCTCGGCGTCGCCGGCTTGCAGGCGCTCGCCACCGCGCGCCGTCTCGGCGCGATGACCGAAGGCTACGACGTGCGGCCGGAAACCAAGGAACAGGCCGAATCGCACGGCGCGAAGTTCGTCGACACCGGCGTCGATGCACGTGGCGAAGGCGGTTATGCGCGTGAACTGACGGCCGAAGAAAAGGACAAGATCGCCGCGGTCGTGACCAAGCACATCCAGCAGGCCGACCTCATCATCACCACCGCCGCGATTCCCGGTCGCCCGTCGCCGAAGCTGATCAGCAAGGCGCAGGTCGACGGCATGAAGAACGGTGCGGTGATCGTCGATCTCGCCGCCGAAGGCGGCGGCAACTGCGAATACACCAAGCCGGGCGAGACCGTGCAGGTCGGCCAGGTCACGATCGTCGCGCCGCTGAACGTGCCGTCGCTGCTCGCCGAGCATGCCAGCGAGCTGTACGCGAAAAACCAGTTCAACCTGATCGAGCTGTTCGTCAAGGACGGTGTCATCGCGCTCGACTGGGAAGACGAGGTCATCGCCAAGACCGCGCTGACGCACGGCGGCGACATCAAGAACGAAGCGGCCAAGAAGGCCGTGGAGTGAACCGGATCAGGCGGCAGTCCTGTGGACTGTCGCCCCGGCGAACGCCCGGCCAGGGATGGCCGGGCCAGAGCCCGGAAACAGAAACTGCAGTCGCGCCAAGGACGGCAACCACGATTTTTTGGAGAGGTAAATGGAATACACCACCACCATCCTGACGGGCTTCGTCGCCCTCTACATCTTCATGCTCGCGGCATTCACCGGCTTCGAGATCATCGGCCGCGTGCCGTCGATCCTGCACACGCCGCTGATGTCGGGCTCGAACTTCATTCACGGCATCGTCGTCGTCGGCGCGCTGTGGGCGCTGCTGAATGCGTCGAGCACGCTGCAGCAGGTCATCGGTTTCGTCGGCGTGCTGCTCGGCGCGGGTAACGCGGCCGGCGGCTATGTCGTCACCGAACGCATGCTTGAAATGTTCAAGCCTTCCGACAAGAAGAAGGGCTAAGGGGAACACCATGAATGCAGCTCTGATCATCGACGCGAGCTATTTCCTCGCGGCGTTTCTGTTCATCTTCGGCCTCAAGCGCATGAGCTCGCCGGTCACGGCGCGCTCCGGCATCGTCGTCGCCGGCTGGGGCATGGTCATCGCAGTGGCGGCCAGTTTCCTGTACACGCTCGACGTCGAGCCGTCGGCGCGCCCACACCTGAACACCAACATCACGCTGGCGGTCATCGCGCTGGTGCTGGGCCTTGGCTGGGCGTGGTGGAGCGGCAAGAAAGTTGCGATGACCGCAATGCCGCAGATGGTCGCGCTCTACAACGGCATGGGCGGCGGCGCGGCGGCGGCGATCGCGGCCATCGAGCTGTTTGGCCACAAGGCGCACGGTAGCGTCGGCCTCGGTCTTGCCGCACTCGGTGGCTTGATCGGTGCGATCTCGCTGTCCGGCTCGCTGATTGCCTGGGGCAAGCTCGACGGTCGCATCAACAAGACGCTGCGCCTTGCCGGCCTGCAGGCCATCAACGGCACGCTGCTGCTGGTACTGGTCGCGACCGGCGCCTACATCGTCTACATGCATGGCGCGGTACCGGCCGGCGTCATCGCAGGCTTCTTCGCGCTCGCGCTGGTGTACGGCGTGATGATGACGATGCCGATCGGCGGCGCCGACATGCCGGTGGTGATCTCGCTGTACAACGCGTTCACCGGCCTCGCAGTCGGTTTCGAAGGCTATGTGCTGAACAACCCGGCATTGATGATCGCCGGCATGGTGGTCGGCTCGGCCGGCACGCTGCTGACGCTGCTGATGGCCAAGGCGATGAATCGCTCGGTCGCCAACGTGCTGTTCTCGAACTTCGGCGCTGCCGGCGATGAAGAGCAGGGCGAGATCGCCGGCAGCATGAAGCCGGTCGATGCGGGCGATGCCGGTATCAACATGCGCTACGCCAGCAAGGTCATCATCGCGCCGGGCTACGGTCTGGCGGTCGCGCAGGCGCAGCACAAGCTGTACGACTTCGTGAAGCTGCTGCAGGAAGCAGGTGTTGACGTCAAGTTCGCGATCCACCCCGTTGCCGGCCGCATGCCGGGCCATATGAATGTGCTGCTCGCCGAAGCCGGTGTGCCGTACGACATCATCTATGACATGGAAGATATCAATGGCGAGTTCAAGGAAGCCGATGTCGCGATCGTGATCGGCGCCAACGACACCGTGAATCCGGCCGCACGCACCAACAAGAGCAGCCCGATCTACGGCATGCCGATCCTCAACGTCGACATGGCCAAGCAGGTCTATGTCGTCAAGCGCGGCCAGGGCAAGGGCTACTCGGGTGTCGAGAACGAACTGTTCTTCCGCGACAATACCAACATGGTCTACGGCGACGCGCAGAAGGTCATGGTGCAGATGATCCAGGCCGTGAAGTCGCTGGAAGGCGGCGGTCACTGAGCCGGCGGGTCGAAACCAAAAAGGCCGGCATTGCCGGCCTTTTTCTTTAGCGCTCCAGCTCACAACCGCGTCGTCAGCCAGCGTCCGGACTTCTGGTCGATGTAGCGAACGGTCGCCTTCTTGAAGTTGAGATCGACGAACAGCTCGCAGGTATGCGTGCCGTCGCGCCAGCACATCGCGACGTTGCTGTCGTTCGAATATTGCAGATGGAAGACGCCGTTGAACGCCGGATAGCTGCTGCGGAATTCCATCAGCGCAAACAGACGGCGCACGACTGGCTGTTTGACCGCTTCGGCGATTTCTTCCTTGCTGTAGTAGTGCCGGTTGATGTCGCGCAGTTCGCCGGTCTCTTCCATCAGCTCGTGATCGTTCTGGCCGGCGAGAAGGCCGACATAGTAGACCTGCGGAATGCCGGGCGCGAAGAACTGGATCGCGCGCGCGCAGATGTAGGCGTCATCATTGCGCTTGAGTGCATCGTAATAAGTGCAGGTTAGCTGATAGATCGCGCCGACGCTGTGCACATTGGCCGCCGAGCGGCGCAGGATCGGATCGGCGGAGCGCGCCGATACGTTGTCGATGACGTGCTGGATCTCGGCTTTCGGCAAGACGCCTTCGACGTCCGGAATGCAGATGCCGTCGTGCGTGTCGAGCACGGTGATCTGGTTGCGCGGGCACATGCGCAGCCACTGCTTCAGATGCGTACTGCTGGCGTCGAGCAGCGAATACAGCAGCAGCGGCGCAAGCGCGAAGCCGTACGGATGCATGCCGTGCAGCGAGATCGCGTACTGATAGCTCGCGTGGTCGTGCACTTCCGGCAGCGTCTCGGCGCCATGCTCGCGCGCCAGTGCATCGATCCATTTGAGAATGTCGTAGACGTCCGGCTCGACCAGAAAGCAGCTGGTGCCGATCCGCTTGGTGGTGTATCCGAACGCATCGAGACGGAACAGCTTCACGCCACGCGCGGTGAGGAACTTGATGTAGTCCTCCATCAGCGCGTAGGTCTTCGGCGAGTTGTAGTTGAGGTCGATCTGCTTTTCGGTGAACGTGCACCAGACGCGGCCCTTGCTGCCGTCTCCGAACGTCACTTCGCGGAACGGCTCTTTCTCTTTGCGAATGTGGATCCTCGCCATGTCATCCGGCGAGATGTCGCCCATCTGGTCAACGTGCACGAACAGGTCGGCGTACTCGGACCGGTAGCCCAGCTTCAGAAAATCCTTGAACTCCTCGGATTCGTCCGACAGATGATTGATCATCAGGTCGAGCGACAGGTCGTACTCCGACGAAATCCTTTCGACGTCCTCCCAGCTGCCGTAACGCGGATCGATCTCCTTGTGCGTCAGTGGCGAAAAGCCGCCGTCAGCATTCGACGGATACGGCGGCAGCACGTGAATGCCGCCGATGCGGCCCTTGCAGTGCGCTTCGAGAAACTCGTGAAGGTCGGCAAGATTGTTGCCGAGCCGATCGGGATAAGCGACCAGCTGAACCTGATTGCGTAGGATCATTGCGCTGCTGTCCGTAGTGATGGATTTCATCGCCGCCAGTGACGACGCACGCTATGCTGCTGCGAATGCAGCGGATGACAGGGAATGAAGTCACCCCGTTCACCCCGAGTGCCGCGTCCACGAGGCGCGGTGCATCGAGGGGCGGTTGACGCTCCCCGCCGATCCGCTGCGTCGCATCAAAATGCCACATCTTTCACGAGCCTTCGATGAACGACACCGCCAAAGCGCCCGTTGCAGGCTTTCGCTATTACGACTTCCTGCTCGGTGGCATGGTCGCCGTGCTGCTGTGTTCGAACCTGATCGGGCCCGGCAAAGTCTGCTCGATCACGCTGCCGTTGTTCGGCCCGCTCGACTTCGGCGCCGGCAATCTGTTCTTCCCGATCAGCTACATCTTCGGTGACGTGCTCACTGAGGTCTACGGCTACGCACGCGCGCGCCGCGCGATCTGGGCCGGCTTCGCCGCGATGATCTTCGCCACCGCGATGTCGGCCGTCGTCGTCGGCATGAAGCCGAGCGCCGATGAGCCGTTCAACCACACGCTGCAACCGGCGCTCGAAATCGTGTTCGGCAATACCTGGCGCATCGTCGCGGCGAGCATGTTCGCGTACTGGGCTGGCGACTTCGTCAATTCATTCGTGATGGCGAAGATGAAACTGCTGACCCAGGGGCGCTGGCTGTGGACACGAACGATAGGCTCGACAGTCTGCGGACAGGGTGTCGATTCGCTGCTGTTCTATCCGATCGCGTTCTGGGGGCTGTGGGAAACACACTCGTTGATCGCCGTGGTGCTCTTCAACTTCACGATGAAAGTCACCGTCGAAGTCGTGCTGACGCCGCTGACCTATCTGGTCGTCAACAACCTGAAGCGCGCCGAAGGTGTCGATACGTATGACGCCGGTACCAACTTCACACCATTCTCGTTGCGAGACGAAGGCGAAATCCGCCGCCGCGACGGCTAGCCGACGGTAGCGTTCGCGGGCGATGCGGCGGACTAAAAGTCCTCTGGGGCTGATCGCGCGTGTCATGACATGCATTGGCGAGGGCCTGCGGGCTATCCGACTCCTCCCACGGCACGATCCCGTCCGTTTCTGACCACAATTCCAGGCAATTCGGCAAGCGACGCAGGTTCGTCAGCTGCTCACATATGTCATGACACCTTCTGGCTGGACCTCCGTCGGGAGCGCATGTCAGACGTATTTGATGTATATTTGATGATAACAATATGCACATTTAGCACCTCTTGGAGCTGATCGATGATCGCGGTGGTAGAGGCGGCGAGGGTCGGTTTGTTCAGGCGCGACCAGTGGGCGCGCAATATCGTGGCTGGCGTGATCGTCGGAGTCGTGGCCTTGCCTCTGGCGATGGCCTTTGCGATCGCTTCGGGCGCCAAACCCGAACAAGGCATCTACACCGCGATCATTGCAGGGCTGGTGGTATCCCTGTTCGGCGGCAGTCGAATCCAGGTCGCTGGCCCCACCGGGGCCTTCATCGTGATTCTGGCGGGAATCACGGCGCGGTACGGAATCGACGGGCTGCTGCTCGCAACCACAATGGCAGGCGTGATTCTCATCCTGCTGGGGATCGCCAAATTCGGCGCGGTTCTGCGCTTCATCCCTGATCCCGTGATCGTCGGGTTTACCGCAGGAATCGGCGTCATCATCTGGGTGAGTCAATGGAAGGATTTCTTCGGCCTTCCTTCGCCGACAGGACTGCATTTCCACGAGAAGCTGCTGCACTTGCTCGCCTCGCTTGCGGAACTGCACCCGGCAACGACGGCGCTGGCCTTGCTGAGTCTGGCCCTCGCGATCTACGGCCCGCGCATACCCGGCCTCGCGCGTGTGCCCGGCCCCTTGCTCGCGATGGTCGTAGCGACCTTGATCCAGGCGGTCGTCGGCTTCGGGGGCGTTGCCACGATCGCCAGCACTTTTGGCGGCATCCCCCAGGGCTTGCCTGGAATCAGCTTCCCGACGATCACTCTGGAACGCATGATCACGCTTGCGCCAGCAGCGTTCACCATCGCGATGCTCGGCGCAATCGAATCGCTGCTGTCGGCCACGGTTGCCGACGGGATGGCAGGCACCCGGCATGATTCGAACCAGGAACTCATTGGCCAAGGCGTCGCCAACCTGATCCTGCCGCTGTTTGGCGGAATCGCGGCAACGGGCGCCATCGCCCGCACCGCCACCAATTTCCGCAACGGGGCAACGAGTCCGCTAGCCGGCGTTGTTCATTCCCTGACGCTAATGATGATCCTCCTGTTACTCGCGCCTCTGGCCGGACAGGTACCACTATGTGCCCTGTCGGCGATCCTGTTCGTGGTGGCTTGGAACATGAGCGAGGCCCGCCATTTCCTGCGGATGGCGAGGACTGCGCCGCCAACGGATGTATTCATCCTGTTGATTACTTTCTTTCTCACGGTCTTCGCGGACTTGGTGGTGGCGGTCAACGTCGGCGTGATCCTCGCCATGCTGCTGTTCCTGCGGCGCATGTCCTCGGCGGTGGAGGTGTTGCAGATCGACGAGAACGCCCTTCGGGCCGAGTTGCAGGGCAACGGCCGTTCACTCCTGCCCCAAGACGTCCTGGTGTTCTCGATCGACGGCCCCTTTTTCTTTGGGGCCGTCGCAAACTTGGAACGGACCCTTGCGCAAACGCACGCCGATCCGCGCTGCATCGTCATCCGCCTGAATCGGGTTCCTTTCATGGACATCACCGGTATCCAGGCCTTGGAGGAGGCTACGCAGAATCTGGAGAAACGCGGCGTGCACGTTCTGCTCTGCGATGCGCGCCAGAGCGTCTTGTACAAGCTGGCGCGCGCAGGTCTGGTCCGCAAGGGCGCTACCCCGCCGCGGTACTACCGCGACCTCGAGGCGGCTCTGCATGCCTGTGATGAGCGCGATGCGGCGAGGAAGCAGACTTCATGAAAGGGTGCAAGGGCAAGCAGCAGGCGCGCGAAGACCGACGGCTCCTCAAACCGGCAGCACAAACCGAGCGCGTCGTCGTCGTGATCGGACGCGGCACCTGCGGCAATCGCGCCATGGCCAGCGTCATGACCCGCGGCCTGTTCCTCGATCGGGCGATTTCGGTGGCGCGAGTCCTTCGTCCTGACCGCGCTGTGCTGGTCGTTACGACGGGCACGCGTCCCGGCCTGTCGTCCAGGGATCGGTTCATTGTTGGTGATGCAAGTCTGAGGGACGGTGGACTGGAGTCCACTGAACCAGGCCTTCGATCTCCGTGATCCGACGCGAGATGGAACCAGCTCCGAGGCGGCGACCACCAGGGACATCGGCCACCGCATCGGCCGTTCATCCATGAGCAAGTTCGCAGGCGACGCATCGATGCGCAGCCGGAGCAAGGAGCACTGGATCGAAATTCCTGCGGAGCTCGTGTCGCAGCAGGGCGTCCTGCGCTTGCGAACGGAGCCGGGTACCAACATATCGGAGGTCCTGCAGTCCTTGCGCGACGGGACGTATCGAAAGCCCTTTGTGGTGGACGATGGCGTGACCCGGCGATTGCATTTTGACTTCGATTCGGTTCAGAGCGAGATGACCATTGGCGATCCGCTCGAACTGAACTTCCGCTACACGCGAAAGATGATGTCGTTCCTGCTGTTCCATCCTCAGCCGGAACACATCGTCGTCGTCGGTCTGGGTGGTGGATCGATGACGCGGTACTGCGCGGCGCGGCTGCCCGGCAGCCGGGTCACCACGATTGAAATCGACGAGGATGTCATTTCACTGTCGGATCTTTTCACCGCGCCTACCTGGGACAGCCGTGTGCGGCTGGTACATGCGGACGCAACGGACTATTTCGCCGCGGCGGAGGATTGGGCGGATGTCGTGCTGGTTGATGGCTGCGACCGATCGGGCACAGCCCCTGCGTTCTGCGCGCGGGCGTTCTACGAAATGCTGCGTGCGCGTCTGCGGCCGCATGGGTTGCTGGTGCTGAATGTCATTGGGGAAAAGCACCGCATCGATGCAGTAGTCGGCGCTGCCGCCGAAGCCTTCGGCGGGCGCCTGATCGTGATGAACGTCGGCGTGGGCGGGAACCGGCTGTTGTTCGCCTTCAACGACGCGGATTACGTGCCGGACTGGCAGGCCCTGAAACTGCAAGCGGAATTCCTGGGCGCGCGGTACGGGCTCGACTTTCCGAAATTTGCAAAGCGGCTTCAGCGCAGCTGCAGTATCCGGGGTTGGCGATAGGTGCAACGGGACCGAGCCCGTCCCGGACGGACCCCACATGACGCACCTACACGCTATGTTCTTTTCGTCGATTCGGGCCTGTATGCCGCACCGTGCTTGGCGAGATACTCGCGAATCAGCTGGCGAACCACTTGCGATGGCGTCAGGTCTTGCTGCGCGCAGAGTGTCTCGAACGCCCTCTTTTTGTTCGGATCGATCAGCAGCGTCAGCCTGGCAGTTTTTGATTCCATCTCTGGATAGTAGCATCGGATGCTAATCAAATGGTAACCGCTGTGATATCGGACCCCGCGCCCACCACACAGTGACAACGGCATGGAGAGATGCATCTATCTCGTACAGATGCAGATCGCGCCGTAGTCGATGCATTGCCAGCCGCGCTGTCTCAGCGGGCCGCGCGATGGCCAAGACCGTAGCGGATCAACAGGCTGACCAGAGTAAGCAGCAACGCAGCGCTGCCGGCGAGTGCCCAGTGAATGCCGATCCGCGCACCCACGAGCCCAACCGTGACGCCACTGAAGGTGCGCATGCCCATCGCGAACATGTTGTAGACGCCGATCGCCCGGCCACGCATTTCCGGCGGCGCATTCAGCTGCACCAGGGTCTGCGCCATCGAATTGAACGACAGCTCGACGAAGCCGGCGACGAACAGCAGCAGCAGCGCGAGCACGTAGCTCGACGACAGCGCGAAGCTGCCGAGTGCGGCGCACCAGATCATCGCCAGCACGCAGGCGGTGGGCGCGCGCGCCTGCAGCAGGCCGCGGCTTTCGAGCACGAAGCCGGCGACCAGTGCGCCGGCCGCGTCGGCGGCCAGCAACGCGCTGTATGAAAAATCGACGTGGCCATGGCCAAGATCGGTCGCGAACTCCGGCATCTGGGCCTGGTAGGCGTTGCCGATGCACAGCGAAGCGGCGCCGGCGAGCACCGTCATCGCGGCGATCACTCGGTGCTGCGCAATCTCGCGAATGGCGTGCACGATGTCACCGAAGCCACGCACGGCACGCTGCGCCACGACCGTGCCCACAGTGCGGAATTTCGGCCCATAGGGCGCGCTCGCAAGCCAGATGATGAACGGCAGGTACAGGGCGGCGTTGATCAGAATGCCGAGGTTCGCCCCGAACGCGAGCAGCAGCGCGCCGCCGACCGCCGGCCCCATCAGCAAACCCAGCTGACGCGCCGTGGCGTTGAGGCGTACCGCGCTCTGCAAATGCTCGCGGCCGACGATATCGTGCAGCAGGAGTTGCGACGGCGGCCCCCACAACACGCCGGCGCAACCATGGATCACCAGCAGCGCGGCGGCATGCCAGAGCTGCAGCGTGCCGGTGATGAACAGCAGACCCCAGGCAATCGACACGCCCATGAACAGGACCATGCCGAGCTGGATCATGCGCCGCGGGTCGATGCGATCCGCGAGCGCGCCGGAACCGACCGAGAACAGCAGGTATGGCAGCCAGTGCGAAATGACGGCGAATCCGCCGAGCGCCGGCGAGTGGAATTTCTGGAAGATGACCCAGTAACTGATCACATGCTCGATGCTGTCGGCCATCATCACCAGCGCCGACAGCACGAAATACGCGCGATAGCCGCGGTGTCGCAGCGCGACGAAGGAGACGTGGGGCGTAGCAGTCTGGGTCACGGCATCGGCAGAACGTGCAGAGCGCGGATTCTACGGATTTCATCCGTTCTGCAAGCGGCGGTACCACTCACGAGGATGCCAGACCCTTATCATGAAGCGGCCCGCACTCTTGCCCCGCGAGGCAATAGTTTAGAAATCCTTATTCACAAGGCGGGCTAGCCCGGAACGGCTGTAGCACGCAAGAGACGGTTCATTCACATTCTATTCATGGGCTCGCATCCAACTGAATTTCAATGCTTATTTCCTGTGATACCAGACGTCGGGCGTCCGTGCCAGATCGCCACCTCGCGCAACGTCGTTAGCACCGGGCACGACATGCACATGCTTATCCACAGGCTTTGCGTCCACTTCTGATCACCGTTGCGGTGCCGGTGCCGCTGTATCGCGGCTTCGACTACGTGCTGCCGGCCGCGCTGGCGGGGAAAGCGCGGCCGGGCGTCCGCGTCCGCGTGCCGTTCGGCCGTCGCAAGCTGGTCGGGGTGATCGTCCGTGCGCCATTCGAGGGCACGGATGAA
>DATCXY010000350.1:0-5547 GCA_036570585.1 Solimonas sp.
TAACTCATGGCAAAACTCAGCTATCTGCTCGACCTGTCGGTGATCGCCGAACTGAGCCGGCCGAACGGCAATCGCCGGGTATTCACGCTGTTCCAGCAGCGGCAGGGCACCTGTGCGATCGGGGCGCCGGCCAGCTATGCCTTGTTGCGCGGCATCACCGGCCTGCATGACAGTGCGCGTCGCGCGCAACTGCAGGCGTTCTGCTCCGAGCTTCTGTTGTCGGGGCCGACGGTGCTGCCGTTTGATCAAGGTGCGGCCGTGTGGCTGGCTCGCAGCGACATCGAGCAGGCGCGCATGCGGCGAAACTGGACGGTGCTCGACGGCCAGCTCGCGGCGATCGCGGCCAGCCACGACCTGACGATGGTCACGCGCGGTGCCGGCACTTTCGCAGGCCTGAGTGATCTGCGTGTCGAGGACTGGTTCCGGCCCTGAGCACACCGCAAACGGGCCTCATTCAGGGCGACTCCGGATAGGACGGCGGCGCCTGCAGCGGGTCGCGTCCCCATGCGCTGGCGCCGTCACCGACGGTGTAATCGAGCCGGCCACCAGTGGCAATGTCGGCATAGCGGATCCAGGCACGATCCAGCGGCGCACCGTCGAGGCGCAGCGACCGTACCCGGTCGCCGCTGCCGCTACGGCTGATGACGAGATCGCCGCCAGGCAGGCTCAGCGTCGCGCGCTCGAACAGCGGCGTCGACAGCAGCAGCGTGTCGGTGCCCGGAATCGCGGGCATGAGGCCGAGCGCACCGAGCACCCACCAAGCGGACATCGTGCCGAGATCGTCGTTGCCGGGCAGGCCGGTCGGCGCGTCGTCGTAAAGGCCGAGCAAGGCTTCATGGACCAGCGGACCGGTCTTGTGAGGCTCGCCAACCCACGCATAGAGCCAGGGCGTGAACAGCGTCGGTTCGTTGCCGAGGTAGGCGTGCGGAGAGGTCGGCCCGCCGTTCAGTTCACTGAAGAACTCATCGAGCCGCGCAGCGGCGGCTTCACGACCGCCCATTTTTTCCACCAGCCCGCCGGTATCCTGCGGCACGAACCAGGTGTACTGCGCTGAACTGCCTTCGACGAAACCGTCGCCGGTCAGCGGATTGCTGAAAGTCGTGAACAGCCCCGACGCCAGGCGCGGCTCGATGTAACCGGTCTGCGGATTGAACAGGTTCTTCCAGTTGCCGGCGCTCGCACGCAGCATTGCTGTTCGCGTCGGCTGCCCGAGTGCGCCGGCGTAGCGGTCGACGGCGAAGTCGGCCAGTGCGTACTCCAGTGTTGTCGCCGCACTTCCCCAGATCAGGCCGCCGTTGGCGATCATGAGGGTCCCGGACACGTTTTCCTCGTACGGGATGTAGCCGAGCGCGCGGTATGCGGCAAGACCGGCGCGCTCGACGTAGCCGGCATTGCCGAAAAGCAGGCTCTGCGCCGGTGCGGCCGGCTGTGTCGCGCCCTTGATCATCGCGTCGAGCGCGGCGGCGGTATCGAAGTCGCGTGCGCCGAACGCATAGGCGCTGGCGATCATGATCGCCGCCGGATCGCCGACCATGACGTTGGTGTGCTGGTTGGCGTACGACCACTTCGGCAGCCAGCCGCTCTGTTGCGCATTGCGCACCAGCGTCTGCGTCATGTCGCTGGCGCGCTGCGGATCGAGCATCGCCAGCAGCGGCCATTGCGTGCGATAGATGTCCCAGCCCGAATACGTGCCGTAGACCGGCTGCGCGCCGGACTGATGCACGACATCGTCCATTCCCAGGTACTCGCCGTCGGCATCGCTGTACAGTGTCGGCGCCAGCAGCGCGTGGTAGAGCGCGGTGTAGAACATCCGCCGCAGTCGCGTGTCGCCGGTCTCGACGCGGACGCGCGACAGCTCGCGGTTCCAGCGTGCGCGCGCGGCGGCACGCACGGCGTCGAAATCCCAGGACGGATTCTCGGCGTGCAGGTTCGCGCGCGCTTTCTCGACGCTGACAAACGAAATGCCGACGCGCATCCGCACCGTCGCGCCGTCATCGGCAGTGAATCCGACATAGGCGCCGGCGCGCGCGGTCAGGCTCGGGTTGCCGGGAATCGTGAGCGGCACGTTCGGAATCGGATCGACGTGCGTGAGCAGCACGCCGATGTCGGACGCCTGCGTCGCGCCGGGCGACAGCAGCGCGCGCGACCAAGTGCCCCAATGCGCGAACGGGCGATCGAATTCGGCGACGAAGTAAACCGAGTAGTGATCGTCCTGATAGCAGAAGCCGCCACTGCGCGCACTGCCGCTGATCTCGTTGCGCGAGGGATCGATATGCACCTCGGCGCGATCGTCCGGCATCTGGCTGCCGCCGGCGTTGACCAGCACCTGCGGCGCGCTGCCGGCGGGAAAGTCGAAGCGCGCCATGCCGGTGCGCTCGGTCGCGGACAGCGCGACATCGACCGGCTGCGCGCCGTCCGGATTCAGGCGTACACGGTAATAGCCCGGCGCGGCATCTTCATGGAGATGATCGAAGTCGGCGAGGAATGCCGGCTTGAGGCCGGCGCTGAGCAGCTCAGCCGGCGACTGGTCGATCGGCGTCAGCGTCGGCAGGAACGGAAAATCCTGGAAGATCGAACAGCCCGCACCGGAAACGTGCGTGAGGCTGAAACCTTCGATCTTGCGGTCGGAATATGTATAGCCGCCGGGATAATTGATGACCGACGGCGAGGTGTCGGGCGAGAACTGCACCATGCCGAACGGCAGCGTCGCGCCCGGATAGTTGTTGCCGGCGCCGCCGCCGGTGCCGAAGTCGGGCGCGCCGGCGTCGGTGCCGACAAAGGGGTTCACCCACGCAGCATAATCCGGGCCCGCGGTAGCGATATCACGCTGCGACGGAGCGGTGCTGCTGCCACAGGCAACCAGAATCGTCGTCAAGCCGGCAGCGAGCAGCCGGCGATGACGACGCGTCTTTGGCGAGCACGCAGATGTATCGACGATTTTCATCATCCCCTCCGTCAGCGCAGGCGGCGCGGATCGAACAGGCGTTCGTACTCATCAAGCGCGTAACGATCGGTCATGCCGGCGATATAGTCGGCAACCGCGCGCGCGCGGCCGGTCGTGGCATCCACTGCCTCCAGCTTCTGTGCCTCGACGAAGAAATCGGGCGGCAGCAGACGAGGATCACCGATCAACGCGTCGAACAATTCGCGGATCACGCGCTTGGCCTTGACCATCATCCGATAGACCTGATGGTGCCGGTACAGTTGCTCACGCAGGAAGCGCTTGAGCTCGTCGTTCTCGGCGCTGACGGCGGGCGAGAACGCGATCAGCGGGACAGGGCGCGCACACACGTCGGCAAGCGTCTCGATGCGCGCTTCGCGCAAGGCATGTTGCGAATGTGCAATCAGATCGGTGACCAGCGTGTTGATGATGCGGCGGATCGTTTCATGGCGTTGCTGCTTCGGCGTGATCTGCCCGTAGCGGTCGATCACCTCGTCGTGATGGCGCCGAAACAGCGGCACCTGACGCAGCTGCTCGATCGTCAGCAGACGCGCCCGCAGACCATCGTCGATGTCGTGATTGCTGTAGGCGATCTCGTCGGCGCGATTGGCGAGCTGCGCCTCCAGCGTGGTCTGCCGGTTCGTCAGAAAGCGTTCGGCGACGTCGCCAAGCTGCGCGGCGCGCGTTTTCGAACAATGTTTGAGGATGCCTTCACGTGTCTCGAACATCAGGTTCAGGCCGCGAAACTCGGCGTACTTGTCCTCCAACTCGTCGACCACGCGCAGCGACTGCGCGTTGTGCTCGAAGCCGCCGTAGGGCTTCATGCACTCGTCGAGCGCGTCCTGGCCGGCATGCCCGAACGGCGTGTGGCCGAGATCGTGCGCGAGCGACACGGCTTCGCAGAGATCCTCATGTAGACGCAGGCTGCGCGCGATGGTTCTGGCGATCTGCGCGACTTCAACCGAGTGCGTCAGCCGCGTGCGGAACAGATCGCCTTCGTGATTGACGAAGACCTGGGTCTTGTATTCGAGCCGGCGAAATGCCGCCGAGTGAATGATGCGGTCGCGATCGCGCTGGTATTCGCTGCGGTGCCCGGCGCCATCTTCGCGGTGGCGACGGCCACGCGATTGCGCGTCGTCGGCAGCGTAGGGCGCGAGCTCCGTTTTCATGCTGCTACGTGCTGTAGTGCCGCAGCGTTGCGTCGAGCGCCGCCGGATCGAAATCACCACTGACGACGGCGTCGCCGAGCTGTCGCATCAGGACCAGACGCAGCTTGCCGCTGGCGACCTTCTTGTCGAGGCTCATCAGATTGCGGAAGTCGTCGACCTTCATGCCTTCCGGCGGACGCACGGGCAGGCCGCTGCGCGCGATCAGTTCGATGCTGCGAAGGGCGTCGGCAGCCGGCAGCCAATCCAGGCGTACCGACATGTCCGCCGCCATGCACAAACCGACCGCAACCGCCTCGCCATGCAGCCACTCGGTGTAATTCGTGTGGGTTTCGATGGCGTGCGCGAAGGTGTGGCCCAGATTGAGCAGGGCGCGCGGGCCCGCGCCGCCGGCCTGCGATTCGCGTTCATCCTGCGCGACGATGGCCGCTTTCATCTCGCAGCTGCGGCGGATCGCGTAACGCAGCGCGGCCTCATCGAGCGCGAGCAAGGCTTCGAGATTCTGTTCGAGCCAGGCAAAGAATCCGGCATCACCGAGCATGCCGTACTTGATGATCTCGGCGATGCCGGCGAGCCGCTCGCGTTGCGGCAAGCTCGTCAGGCTCGCGATGTCCGCGAGTACCAGCTGCGGCTGGTGGAACGCGCCGATCATGTTTTTGCCGCGCGGGTGGTTGACGCCGGTCTTGCCGCCGACCGATGAATCCACCTGCGCGAGCAAGGTCGTCGGCAATTGCACGAAATCGATGCCGCGCTGATAGATCGCCGCGCAGAAACCAACGAGATCGCCGATCACGCCGCCGCCGAGTGCGATCAGCACGCCGTCGCGCGGCAGGCGCGTCGCCAACAACCAGTCCATGACCTGATCGACGGTCGCCATCGTCTTGCTGGTTTCGCCCGCCGGCAACACGAGCACGTGCTCATCACTCAGGCCCAGCGTCATCTGAACGGGCGACAGATAGTGCGCCGCGACGTTCTGGTCGGTGATCAGACGCAAGGGTCTGGCGCGGACGCTGTCCAGCAATTCGGCACGCCGCAACAGGCCCGAGCCGATATGAATGGGGTAGCGGCGAGGGCCAAGATCAACGTCGAGAGTATCCATGATCACCGAAAGGTCGCGGCGCGCATCGTATCAAAAGCTTGATGGGCCGCCGTCGAGACCTTGTTCGATCTCGTGAACCAGCGCCTTCGCGCTACGTGAATCGGTATCGACGATCAGATCGGCGATTTCGCGATACAGCGGATCGCGTTGCGCCAGCAATGCGCTCAGTACGCCGCGCCGGTCGGCGACCTTGTTCAGCAACGGCCGGTTGTCCGCGCGCGCGGTCCGATGCAATTGTTGTTCGATCGGCGCGTGCAGATAGACGACATAACCGTGCGCCGACAATACGCGCCGACTGTCGGCATCGAGCACGGCACCGCCACCGGTCGCCAACACAATGC
>DATCXY010000351.1:0-8285 GCA_036570585.1 Solimonas sp.
CGTATCGCGCTGGAACGTACGCAACATCAGACCGACCAACTCCATCAGCACAAACAGCGCGCCGCCATAGAGCAGCGCGGAAAGGAAAATACTGGCGAGAGTGATCTTGGTCTGCGTGCCGGTGGCTGCGGTGCAGATCACGGCCATGTTGGTGCCGTGCTGGCCCGGTTTGTAGGAATAATTCTGGGACGTGACTTCGACTTGTCCATCACATAGCAGATGGGCACTCGGCAGCCACAGTTGCGGGACCAGTACGCCTACGGCACTGGCCAGCATCAGACCGGTGAACAGGCTCAGTCCGCCCCGCAGCATGCGCGCAAGAAGGCCCTTCCATCGACACAAGCCGAGCAATGCATCGATCAATACGCGATGGCCCAACAATAGAATCAGCAGGACTGGCGCAATGCCGAGACCAAGGCCGACATAAGTCATGACACGACCGAGTGTGGCGTCATCCACGCGGATTCTCCTTATAGATCTTTGAGGATCTCGGCCTGCCTGTCCTGGTAGACAGACGTGTCGATCAAGCCGGTGTCGTGCAGTTCCTTGAGCGCTTGCAGGCGCGCGGTGATGTCACCGGCCGCGGCGCCGGATTTGCTTTTTTGCGTAGCGGATGACCGTAAAGCCGTAGCTGCCGGTAGTCCCGCCGAGCTTGAGACGGGGTGATCCGCGGATTTCCGGAGGCGCAGGCCAAGTTTCCCCAGCCACAAAAAGGTCGTCATCAGTACCGCGCTGTAAACCAGCCCCGCGTACAGAATGGTGATGAAGGTGATGGTTTCGCGTTCGCCGTTGGCCAGCAGGCAATGGATGTTGGTGACCCTGCCGTGCTGGCCGGGTTTGTAGGAATAGGCTTGTGAAATCACCTCCAGATGCCCGCTCGGACAGGACAGCGGCGCGCCAATCATGGCGAGCTTGGGGAAGATGGCGCCGATCCCGATGGCGATGAACACGATGCCGATGAAGGCGCAGACCACTGCGACGCCGAACAGGCCAAGGGCATAGGTTTGGAGTGCCGCGCGACGTTCATGCGCGGGCTTTTTCGCGACGTTCGAGCCGATCCGCAGCGCGAAGAACGCCCACGATGCGAACAGGAAATGGCCGGTTCCGCGCAGCAGCACGGACGCGGTCCACGGAGTCGTTGCAAGAAAGTCGTTCACGATTCCGCGGCGTTGCCGATAGGGTGATGCATCATTCGCTCCGCGTCAGGGTGCCGTCAAAGCCGCAGGCGCCACCGTGGTAATAGGCGCAAGGTCCGGCGACCTCGGTCTTCAGCGTGCCCTTGCTGTCGATCGACAATTCGATCCGGCAGGCCGGTGCGTCGGGCTCGTTCGGCTCCTTGCTTTCGCCAATGAGCGTGGTGCCGTGTGGCTTGCCGTACAACGTGACGGCGCCCGAACAAGCTTGCGTGCCGGTATAGAGGTCGACCCTCATCTCATCCGATTCGGTTGTGTTGCGACGGATGGTGGCCGACAGCGAGCCTTCGCCGCTGCCTGTCCATTTTCCGGTCCACGGGTCAGCGGGCTTTGCCTCGGTTTTGGTGGCCAAGGTTTGACCGGCGGCCTGCAGATAAGCGAGGCAGACGCGTTTGCTGCTGTCGTCATCCGCATCCAGGTCGATCTCGTCGGCAGCGTCGCGCATGCAGAAGCCGCTGGCGGAATAGACCAGAATCTTGCCGTCGGCCGACATGTTGATCGGCCGGGTTTCGGCTGATGTGCCACGTGTGCCCTTGAGGCGGCGCGTGATGCCGGTATCAGGGTCGGTGACGACGAGTCCGTCGTCGCCGTTGTAGAACAGACGCCGGCCGTCGGGATCGAGCCTGAAATCCTCGAGCTCCCAGCCGCCGGACGTGATGGTGCGCGGCTCGGCGTCATCGCTGCGCGCGGCCCTCAGGTCGAACGAGCCGTGCCCCTTGTTCTGGGCCCAGGCGACGAACGCGCCACCATCCTGCTCGTTGTAACTGTCGTCGTCGAAACCGGGTGGCCGCTGTTCCTGTGAGGTGGCGCCGGGGCGCGGCGCCGCCGCTCGCGCAGCGTCATGGGCCGCGAGTTTGCCGGTGACGTCACCCGGCAGGTTCTGTAACTCGGCGTAGCCGTTCATGTCGGCGCTGTACATGCTGTGCGTGCCGAGCGGGCGATAGGCGCGAACGTAGAGGCGGCCGTCGCGCCCCCAGATCCAGAGGTCCACATCGGCAATGTCCGCGGGCTGCTCGATCTTGCCTTGATGCGTACGCGGCGAAGCGACGACCAGACGCCCGCTTGCCGGCTGGTACAGCCAGACTTGTTTGACGTAGCCGGCGCCGTCCTCGACGCCCAGCGCCATCAGGGTCTTGTCGGGTGAAAACTGGGCCTGATAACCGGCCTGTTGCCAATCGTCGGGATAGGCCTTCTTCAGCGGCGTGATCGGTACCGTTTTGACACCGACCGGGACCAGTGGCGGCGCGGCAATATCCATGAGTCCGGCGATGCGCGGCGGATAGATCGTCTGCAGGCAGGTGAGCTGGCCGAATTGCTGCGGGCTCAAGCCGTCCTCGCTGTCTTGCCGGGGTTTCACATGGTCCAGCGCGCAGCGGTGATCACGTTCGGCGAGCCACGCTTTCTGCCCGGTCCGGACCGAGTTGCGTGCCGCGTCGCTGGTTTGTGCGGCGAGGGTCTTTTTGTACGCCGCTGCCATCCGGCCATCGAGCGTGCCGACGGTATCCCAATCGCAGATCGCTTTGTCGATCTGGCGCGTCGCCTTTGCACAATTGAAGCCAGGGCCGGCACGTGCCGGTTCTGTCGGCAACACGACGAGTACGAAAAGCAGGGCTGCCGTTGCAGGCAGGTGCCAGATGGGTTGTTTCATGGTGGTTCCTGCTCGTTGGCAGACGGGGCATCCGGATCCGCGAAGAACAGCACGCCGATTTCGTCGCCGGGGGTGAAGTTGGTGGCCGTCCATTCGAATGTCGTCGGCGAGGTTTTCTTTGCCGTGAGTGGGCAGAACGCGACCAGATTTGTGACCGCGCCCTTGTCGACCACCAGCCGGTAATGACCGACCGGCCCGCGTGATCTGCTCGGCGGTGCGCTGAAATGCGTGACGGTATAGAGGTCGTAGAAAGGCTTGCGGAAGAAGGCTTGGCGCAGCGCATCGTCGATGCAATAGGCCCGGGTTGCCGAACCGCCGGGAGCGATTTCGGGAAAATGGTCGATCGCAATGTCGGCCCAGTCGTCGAAGGCCGGCGCATAGCGGAGCTCGATGCGCGTTTCCCCCGGTTCGAAGGACTGATTCCACTCGAAACTGGCCTGATAGCTCCATAGCGCATCACCGTTCCGCAGGCCGCTCGATTCAAGCCTGGTCTGCATCGCCGGCGGCAGGTTCCGCCACGGTTCGCCATCGGGGCCGGCCAGCAAGGGGACACCGGCATCGAGCAGTTGCCGGGTCACGTCCTTGCCATTGAACCGCGCGCGGCCGTGGCCGGCGAGCGCCAGCGGCTGGCCATTCACGCGGACCGAGAGATTCAGATAATTGGCCGGCTGCACATCGGCGGCGAGCCCGGCAGCTTCGGAATTCTTGCCGAGGGCGGCGACATCGGGGTTGGCGTCGACCGGCATCTCGGGCAGGTCGAAGCTGAAATGCACGGTCTGATGCGTGGCGGAGTTGAAGACATAGATCAGCCGCACGGCGTACAGCGAAATATGCGTTTCCTGTTGGCTGACATTCATGCCGGCAGGCAGATCGAACATCGGCCCGCTGGCCGCATGGCCGACACCGCGTCTCGAGTCTGCCGCCGCCATGGCAGCCGTGGATATTGTGCACAGGACGATGGCGCCGCAGAGCGTGGAAATGCCGCTGCGCTTCATGGGCTTATCTTCGGCTTTGGCAGCTGCGCGAGGCAGAAACGCTGTGGGGCGTGCTGGTCCTGATCCGCCAACGATTCGTCGCCGCACAGGTTGCGGGTCGACCATGCGAATAGACGCTGATCGGCGGAGATCGCATAAGGTCGGTCACCGCGCGAGGTGCCCGCAATGCGCCGCGCGCTGCGTGTCGCCATGTCGAAGACGCTGAGTCCGGTATCCGCCGAGTAGATGAGCTGCGAGTGATCGGTGCCGAAGAGATATCGCGACAGCTCCCACGAACCCCACGCTGCCAGATAGACGGGCGAGTCGGCGCGCCGTTTGCGAATTCTGAGCTCGATCGTGCCGTGGCCGAGATCGTAGGCCCAGGCGAGAAAATCGCGATTGCCCCGGATGGTGTCGAGGATGTCCCAGTCGCTTTCCGGCACCTCGTCCTGTCCGACCGCGTCGGACAGGCCTGCCTCGTCGAGCAGAGCGTCGATGTCGCCTGGCAGCTTGTCCAGCCGGCGGCTGGATTCCATCGTGCCGGCATAGACGACGGTCGTGCCGGCTTCGCCTTCATCAGCGTGATTCCAGATTGCGGCGCGCGCGTACAGCGTGTTGCCCTGCCACGCCAATGCTTTGATCGCCGCCACGGCGCCGTCGGGATGGACGACCTGCAGGTCCGGCTTCGGCGTTGCCGCGCTCCACTTGCGATCGGCGACCCGGTACAGCCAGACCTGGTCAGGCAGATCGAGTTCCAGACTGGGCAGCAGGATCGCCAGCATCGAACCATCGGGCGATGCCTGCATCCCGGCAATGCGCAGTTCGGTTCCCGACACGATCTCGGGGCGGGCCGCTGCGATGGGCTTGAGGTCGATTTCCGTGATGCGCGTCGGCGTCCAGGGTGCCAGACCGCGATCCTGCAACGCGCGGCGACGATCGAGATAGACACGGCTCAGGCACTCGTAGGCCTGGTTCCGCAGCGCGGTGGCGGGTCCGGCCAGTTCCTGGAACGAGCGGTCGGCGATGCAGCGGCGGTCGCGTTCGCGCAGCCAGTCGCGTTGTTCAAGCACGAGCTCGTCGCGGGGCGGGCCGACCGCTACGGCTTTCGCGGCCGCGTAGCGACGCGACATGGCCAGATCCTGCCAGCGCAGCGCGGCATGTGCGCAAATGAAACGATCAACCGTTCGTTCGGCCTTGGCGCAATCGAAGCTCGCCGGAACGCTTTCCGCGTTCGCCGGCGCCCCGGCGGTGCCTAGCGCCAGCAGGCCGCCGAGCGCGACACCTGCAAGCCTGCCCTTCAAGTGGTCAATCATGAACGATGAAGGTGTTGTTCCCGCACAAATCCTGCGTACCCGCCGGCTCGCCCATGCTGCAGCACTCGTCGTCGGCAAAGATCACCGAGATATCGAAGCTGCAGATGCTGCGCCCATCAGCAATGGTCAATGTCCGGCTCGCGCCCGGCGCCAAGGGTTCAGCGCCGAACGTGTCGCTGTCGAAGGCACTCACGCCGGCCTCCGAATAGGCAAAGCTTTGCAAGGGTCGCTTGGCCTCGTTGATCACGATCACTTCGAGATCGGTGCTTGGTTTGGACGTCGCCTCGCAGCTCGCCAGCATCTGCGCCGCCGGCTGGGCCGCGCCGGCCATGTCGTAACGCTGAGTGCGCCCGGCGACCGCGACCGCCAACGGCGTGGCCGAGGTGAGCATCTGACGCAATGCGTCGCCGAGGGGCAGAGAGGCGTGAAGCTCGACGCCGCCCGAATCGTGGTTGAGTATGGCCTTGCCGGAAAACTCGATCCGCTTGCCGCCCGAAGCCAGGTGTACGGACAGCAGCTCGCCTTCCTTGGCGTCGCTGGCCTCGTCTTGTACGCCGACGCTTACGGCGGCGCCGGGCTCGCATCCGAACGACAAGGCGACATAATCGCTGTCCGGGATGCCGTAGGCGAGGATCGTCATGCTGTCGAAGCGGTCGCCGAACCAGCGCGGTCGTGCTTCATCCTGCGGGGTTGCCGGCCATGCCGCCGCCGGCATGAGCGCGATCATGGTGGCGGCGAGCAAAATCCGGAAAGTGCCCGTCTCGAAGCGCGTTGCTGCTTGCGTTTGCATCAGGTGACCCTCGTCCCGTTCCGTGCTTCAGCCGCCGATCGGACGGAAAAATGTGATGACCGGCCGGTAATTCCAGCCGGAATTGCGGACGATCTCGATCATCGGCCGCTTGAGTCCATTGAGATCGAAGGTGTAGGCGTAGCTGAGATCGAAAGTCGGCTGGCCGTCCTTGAATTGCAGGCCGAAGACGCGTTCGTGCCTGTATTCGAAGAAGGTGATGCCAAGGGATGCATTCCATTCCAGACTGACGAGGCTGGGGCCACGTCCGGCGGACCAGTCAAACGAGGCGTAGCGGTCCTGAGCCCTGACATTGTGTGTGCCCTCATCGAGACGAAGCACCAGACGGTAAGTGCCATTCATGCCGTGCACCCGCATCAGGTCGACCCACTTGGCGTCGGCGTAGCGCCAATCGATGAGAAGTTCGCTGTCGTGATTGCCGCGGCTGATGCTGTAGGGAACGTCCTGCTCGTTGAGGGCAAGCAGCCGCTGCATCAAGACTTCCTTCGCCACCGGGGCCATGCCCGTGACCGCCGGCACTCTGCTGGCCCAGGAGGCAACCCGGCCAAAGAGGAAGAACTGCATGCCCGCCCAGACAAACACACCGTATTTGACGAACGATTTGAGCTGCTCGCCGAAAGGATCCAGTGGATATGAGGGTGGGCCGTCGATCAGGCCGTACCTGGCCTGGACCACGGCCACCGCAATTCCCGGAACGGCAATGGCGAAGCCGAAGAAGTAGATAAAGAACAGCAGCACCCGCATGGCCTTTCTCCGGCGCAGCGGCAAGCCGCTTGATCCATCGTCATCTGCTCCGCAGCGACGCTACCCCGCAAGCTCGCTCAGCGTTCCCCGACCGGCTTGTGACTGCGCAAAGAATGACGCCTCCGTCCCCAATCGTCGCGGACCGGAAGGAACCCGATGCGGACCCGGCGGAACCGAGGGACGCCTAGCTGCTACTGTTGTCCGGCTACTGCAGGGAGCAAGAATTTGAACGGCCCGGATTCCACATCTTTCTCATCAATGTTTCTATCCACCGCTACGCTGCCCGCGCGCGACCGGCTTCCGGTCTGGCGCGAAGTGTTCGGGCAGACGATGGTGCGGCTCGATATCGAGCCGGTGAAAGGAACCTCCTTTTACGCTGAAGGCGAACTGTGCGTGTTGCCGGGCGCCGCAGTTGCATCGGTGACGGCCGCCCCCGTCCGGGTGTCGCGGACGCAAAGGCTCATTGCCGATGACATGGCGGACATGGTTTTTGTCGTGACCGCCGATGCGCCGCTGCATATTACTCAGCGTGGTCGCGAGCAGGTGCTCGATGCCGGCGACGCCATTTTCCTCAGAGGCAGCGAGCGCAGTGTCATCGAGTCGGGTGGCAGGACCACGTTCACCAATATATCGGTGCCGATCGACGAGCTGACGCCGATGCTCGCCAGCGGCGAAGACCTCTCGATGGCCACGGTGAGTCGGCACAATGGCATGCTCGACCTGCTCGTCGGCTATGTGCGCCTGCTGCAAACCCGCCAAAAGCCCATGTCCGATCGCTTCGGCCACATTGCCGCCGCCCATCTCCGTGATCTGATGGTGGCTGCGCTCGAAGCCGAACCGGATTGCGGTCCGACGCCATGCGAACGTGGCGGTGTACGCGTGGCGCGGCGGCGGGCGATCAAGGCCGATATCGGCCGGCATCTTTGCGAACCGGGTCTTTCCATCGAGGACGTCGCCGTGCGCCATGGCATTTCACCGCGCTATATCCGCAAATTGCTCCATGAAGAGCAGACGACGTTTTCCGATTTCCTTCTTGTCCTGCGCCTGGAACGCTCGCGACGACTGCTGCGCAGCCCGGAGCACGCCACCTGCACGATCGCGTCGATCGCCTATGGGTCTGGCTTCGGCGACCTGTCCTATTTCAACCGCACGTTTCGGCGCCGGTACGCCATCACGCCGTCGGATTTCCGCAACAGCGTTCGGAGCCAGGTAGATTTTTCGGTGCAGCCATGATCCCTAACGGCGTGTCGTGCCGGGCACATGACAAAGCCCGCACCTGGATGCGGGCTTTGTCGTTTTGCGTCAGCGCCTACGCACGCAGCTTGCGAACAATGCCGGTAACAAGGACCAGACTCGCCAGCACGCAGACGATGAACGGCCCGGCCGGCAGATCGAACGGCACCGACAGCCACAGGCCGAGACCGTAGCCGGCCCCGGCGATCAGATAGCCGATCGGCAAGCCGCGCTTCTCCGGCATCAGCGAGGTGGCAATGGCCGGCATGATCAGCGTTGCGAACACGAGGTAGACGCCAACCAGTTGCACCGACGCCATCACGGTCAGTGCGAACAGGAAGTAGAACAGCCCGGGTCGCGTGCGCACGACGG
>DATCXY010000352.1:0-27379 GCA_036570585.1 Solimonas sp.
CTGCAGGACTTCCTCGATCTCTATTACCAGGGCATGTCGGTGCCTGCGGCGGTTTCCTGGGCGTGATCGAGCGTCTGCCGGCGCTCGTCAAGCTCGGCATCACCGCTGTCGAACTGATGCCACTCAATGACTTCCCGGGTGCGCGCAACTGGGGCTACGACGGGGTGTTGCCGTATGCGCCGGACGCGACCTACGGCACGCCGGATGAACTCAAGCAACTGGTCGACGCGGCGCACGCGCTCGGCCTGATGGTCTTCGTCGATGTCGTCTACAACCACTTCGGACCGGACGGCAATTACCTGCATGCCTACGCACCGGATTTCTTCACCGAAGATCGCCATACACCGTGGGGCGCGGCGATCGACTTCCGGCGCCGGCCGGTACGCGAGTTCTTCATTCACAACGCACTGTACTGGTTGCACGAATATCGCTTCGACGGCCTGCGCCTCGACGCGGTGCACGCGATCGACGATCCGGATTTTCTCGACGAACTCGCGCAGCGAGTACGCGCGATGGTCGAACCCGGTCGCCACGTTCATCTCGTGCTCGAGAACGAGAACAATGACGCGCGCCTGCTGCAGACCTATGACGCGCAATGGAATGACGACGCGCACAATGCCATCCACGTGCTGCTGACCGGCGAGCACGAAGGTTACTACGCGAACTACGCGGATCAGCCGGCGCAAAAACTTGCGCGCGTGCTGGCGGAAGGTTTCGCCTATCAAGGCGAGCCGATGCCATCGCCGGATCACCGACCGCGCGGCACGCAGAGCACGCAGCTACCATCGACCGCATTCGTATTTTTCCTGCAGAACCACGACCAGATCGGCAACCGCGCATTCGGCCAACGCCTGATCGAGCTCTGCGATCCCCGTGCACTACGCGCCGCCAGCCTGCTGCAGATCATCTGCCCGCAGATCCCACTGCTGTTCATGGGCGAGGAATGGGGCAGCCGCACGCCGTTCCTGTACTTCACCGATCACAAGGCCGGGCTCGCGTCGAAAGTGGCGGCGGGCCGGCGTCAGGAGTTCGCGCACTTTTCCGCGTTCGCCGATCCGGAGGCGCGTGCGCGCATTCCCGATCCGAACGATCCAATCAGCTTCCATCATTCGGTGCCTGATCGGTGCGACGTCGACTGCAGCGAACATGCTGATTGGCTGGCGTGGTATTGCCTGCTGCTCGCCCAGCGCCACGCGCATATCGTGCCGGCGTTGCTCGGTACCCGCAGCCTCGGCGCGCAGGTACTGGCGACGCATGGCGTGCTCGCACACTGGCAACTTGGCAACGGCACGCAGCTGACGATCGCCGCCAATTTCGACGGGGTCGCGTTGCCGCTGCCGGTGGCAATGGCGGACCGCGTGTTGGTGGAGACGGCGCGTGGCGTCGGCGATGAGGCGCGTTGCGGCCGACTGGCCGGCTACAGCGCCTGTGCGACCTTGAGTGATCCGCGATGAGTGATGGCGCGCTGCGCGCATTGGCCGATCGCGCCGGCATCCGTTCGGACTGGATGGACTATCGCGGCAACGCGCGGATCGTGAAGCCGGACACACTACATGCGCTGCTCGATGCCATGGAGCTTCCGTCTGCGACGCCAGCGCAGATTCGCGACAGCGACGCGCAATTGAACGAACGTGAACGACAGCGTGAACTGCCACCGATGCTGACGGCAACGCAGGGCCGCTCACGGTCACTCGGCGCTGCGTGCGGCGCCGCGCATTCGGCCAAGATCATTCTGGAAAGCGGAGACGTGCGGACGCTACCGATCGTCGACACCATCCTGCAGCTGCCCATGGATTTGGCGCCCGGCTATCACCGTCTGTACCTCGACGATCACCAGACCACGCTCGCCGTTGCACCATCACATGCGTTTGCGATCGACGATGCGACTCGAGGCCGCCGCGTGTGGGGGCTCGCCGCCCAGCTCTACGGCCTGCGTCGCGAAGGTGGCGGCGGTATCGGCGACTTTCGCGCGCTGCGCGACCTTGCCGTACGCGCCGCCGCACGCGGCGCCGATGCTCTTGCGATCAGCCCGGTGCATGCACTGTTCGCCGCCGATCCGACACACTTCAGTCCTTACGCACCATCGAGCCGGCTGTTCTTCAACGTCCTGCATGCCGATCCCGCGCAGTTGCTCGGTGGCGCACGGTTGCAACAAACGATCGCGGCGCTCGGGCTGGGCGACGAACTGGAGTATCTGGAACGGCAGACGATGATCGATTGGCCGCGTGCCTCGCGCGCACGGCTGACACTGTTGCGGGCGGTTCATGCCAAGCTCGCGCCGCGACTCGACGATGAGCGTGAGCCGCTGAACACCGAGTTCACCCGCTTCGTCGCCGATGGCGGCGAAGCGCTACGCGACCACGCTTGTTTCGAAGCCTTGCATGCGCAACAGTTCGCGACTGGAAAATGGTCGTGGCATGACTGGCCGGCAGCGTTGCGCGAGCCGCGCTCATACGCCGTCCGGGTGTTTGCGGAGACCGAACACCGCGAACTGCAGTTTCACTTGTTTGCGCAGTGGCTGGCCGCACGCGGCCTAGCCGACACGCAGCGCGCAGCGCGCGATGCCGGCATGGCGATCGGCCTGATCGGTGATCTGGCAGTCGGCACATCGAGCGGCGGCAGTCACGCCTGGAGCCGTCAGCGCGAAATGCTCAACGGCATATCGGTCGGTGCGCCGCCCGATCTGCTCAATGCGCTCGGTCAGAGCTGGGGGCTGTCGACGTTCTCGCCGCGCGCACTGCAAGAACATGGCTACGCCGCATTCATCGAAATGCTGCGCGCGTCGCTGCGACATGTCGGCGGCCTGCGCATCGACCACGTGCTCGGTCTACGGCGGCTGTGGCTGGTGCCCGAAGGTGCGGATCCGATCGAAGGTGCATACCTGCGCTATCCACTCGACGATCTTCTGCGCCTGATTGCACTCGAATCGCATCGGCATCGCGCCGTCATCATCGGTGAGGATCTCGGCACCGTGCCCGACGGTTTCCGCGATGATCTCCATGCAGCCGGCGTGCTCGGCATGCGTGTGCTGTGGTTCGAGCGCGATCACGGTCTCTATGTCGATCCATCGCGCTGGCCGCGCGAGGCGATGGCGACCACCACCACGCACGATCTGCCGACCGTCGCCGGCTGGTGGCAAGGCCGCGACATCGACTGGCGCGCGCAAGTCGGCCTGTTTGCGCCCGAGGGCAGTGAGCACGCGGATCGCGCCGAGCGCCACGAAGATCGCCAGCGGATGTGGGCCGCATTCCGACACGCGGGTATCGCCGATGATGCCGCAGCGCCGCCGGCGAACGATGCGACCGCGCCGGTGATCGATGCCGCATTGCGATTTGTCGCAGGCACACCGTCGCCGCTCGTCATTGCGCCGATCGAGGACCTCGTCGGCATTGTCGAGCAAGCGAATTTGCCCGGCACCACCACCGAACATCCGAACTGGCGACGGCGACTGCCGGCAAACGTTGCCGAGCTGTTCGGAGATGAAGCGGTTGCGCGACGACTTGACGCGCTCGCGGCCGCGCGCCCAGGCCGCTCGACTTGAACAGCCGTCGGTATCGCCGCGACCCCGGCATTCGCGCGACGATGCGGCTGCAACTGCATCGCGACTTCGGCTTCGACGCAGCCCGTGCACAGATTCCGTATCTCGCCGCGCTCGGCATCAGCCACGTTTACCTCTCGCCGATCCTGGCCGCACGCAGCGGCTCGATGCACGGCTATGACGTCGTCGATCATGACCACATCAGCCCGGAACTCGGCGGCGAGGACGGACTGTGTCGCCTGGTCGCTGCGCTGCGCGAACACGGCATGGGCGTGATCGTCGACATCGTGCCGAACCACGCCGCAGTCGGTGGCCATGACAATGCGCGCTGGCTCGAAGTGCTCGAATGGGGCCGCCACAGCCGCCATGCAAATTTCTTCGACATCGACTGGGACGTCGTCGACCCCGCGCTCAATGGCCGCGTTGCCGTGCCATTTCTCGGCAAGCCGTATGGCGAGGCGCTCGCTGACGGCGAGCTCGAACTCGCGTTCGATGCACAGCGCGGTCGCCTGCACGTCGCCTACTACGATCACCACTTCCCGCTCGCTCCGCAGTTTTATGCCGCCTTGTTGCGCAGTGGTGGCAGCGCGCTGGCGACGCTGGCGCAGCGCTTCCATGCCGCGCTCACGCAGCGCGGTCGCGGTGCGTGCTGGGCGGCATTCGATGCTGCCTGTCTCGAACTTGCCACTGCGTACACTGCAAGGCCGGTACGCGATGCGCTCGACGCTTTGCTCGTTCGCTACCACCGCAACGCGGATGCCAAAGCGGCTGAAGATCTGCAGCGTCAGGCGCAGTTACATCGACTGCTTGAGCGTCAGCACTGGCGACTGGCGTGGTGGCGCACGGCTGCCGACGAAATCAATTGGCGACGCTTCTTCGATGTCATTGGCCTGGCGGCGTTGCGCGTCGAGGAAAGCGCGGTATTCGAAGTCGTGCATGCGCAAGTGTTCCAGCTTTATGCCGAAGGCCTGATTGATGGCCTGCGCATCGACCATGTCGATGGACTCGCCGATCCGCGCGCGTATTGCCGCAAGCTGCGCGCACGACTGGCGCGCTTGCAGCCGCAACGGCCGCCGACACTGCGCGACACACCCGCCTATGTGATCGCCGAAAAGATTCTTGCACCGGACGAACATCTGGATCGCGACTGGCGTCTCGACGGCACGTCCGGCTACGCATTCATGAACGAGGTTTCTGCAGTGTTGCACGACCGTGAAGGTGGCCCTGCGCTGTCCGCGTTGTGGAGCGAGTTCAGCGGTCGCAGCGGCGATTTCGAACAGGCCGCCGAACGTGCGCGGCGGCGCATACCACAGGAACTGTTCGCCGCCGACTTCGAAGCCTGCGCGCGCAGCCTGCACAGCCTCGCAAGGCTCTCGCCGACGACACGCGACTGGTCACTGGCTGCGATCCGTCGTGTGCTGAGCGAACTGCTCGCACATTTTCCGGTCTACCGCACCTACGTCGATGCACGCGGTCGCTCGGCAGCGGATGCGGCGATCATGACGAAGGTCTGCGCCGCCGCACAACAAACATGCCGGCCCGGCGAGCGTGCACTGGTCAAACAGATCGATTCCTGGCTCGGTGCGCAGCCGGCGGCCGCAGGCGACAGCGCAGTGATGGCCCGCGCACAGCGTCGGGCGATTGCACGCTTCCAGCAGCTGACGCCGCCGGTTGCGGCAAAGTCGATCGAGGACACCGCGTTCTATCAGTACGGCGTGCTGGTTTCACGCAACGAAGTCGGCGCCGATCCCGCGCACTTCGCGATCAGCGTCGATACCTTCCATCGCCATTGCCGCGAGCGTGCGCGGCGTTATCCGCAGGCCATGCTGGCGACTGCCACGCACGACCACAAGCGTGGCGAGGATTTGCGCGCGCGCCTCGCGGTGCTGGCGACGATTCCCGAGCGCTGGGCCACCATCGTGCGGCGATGGCGTGATCGCAATGCCGCGCGCAAACCGACGATCGATGGGGTGAAGGGTCCGGATGCGACCGACGAATACATCCTCTATCAGATGCTGGTCGGTGCCTGGCCGCTGCAGCTACAGGCCGACGATGACGACGGACGCGCGCAACTCGGCGCAAGACTCGCAGCGTGGCAAGAAAAAGCGGTGCGCGAGGCCAAGCGTCATTCCGGCTGGACCGAACCGAATCTCGCGTACGAGGCGGCGTGCCGCAGTTTCCTCGAACGGCTGTTGAGCACACACGACGTCTTCGTCAGCGAACTCGCCGGCTTCGTGGCGTCGATCGCCGCCGCCGGTGCCGTCAACGCGCTCTCCCAGACCGTGCTGCGCCTGACCACGCCGGGTGTTCCCGACACTTACCAAGGCTGCGAATTCTGGGATTTCAGCCTGGTCGATCCTGACAATCGCCGGCCGGTCGATTTCATCGCACGCCACTCCGCGCTCTCGGCCACGACGGACGATGACGAATTGTTGCGCGACTGGCGCAATGGCCGCATCAAGCAGCGACTGATCGCCAGGCTGCTGGGCCTGCGTGCCGAATTTCCGGAAATATTCGCGCTTGGCCGCTATGTGCCATTGAGCGTACGCGGCGCACGCGCCGCCCATGTCATCGCGTTCGCACGCCAGTACGGCGATATGCGGGTGATCATCATGGCGCCGCGTGCACCGCAGGACTTGCTGGCCGATGAGGAAGCTTTGCGCTTCGATCCGTCGCGATGGGGCGACACCGAGATCGCGCTGCCGGCTGCGTGGCGATCACAACGCTGGCGTAGCTGGGACCAGGATGCTGTGATCAGCGGCCCGCTGCGCGCCGGTACCCTCTTGCGGCGCTGGCCGCTCGCGGTGCTGCGTCCGGCTTGAGTTGCACGCGGCGCTCAGGCCCAGACCGCAGCCCCGAGCTCGAACGGATGCGACATCGCCGCATGAACCGGCCGCATCCGCACGCGCAGCTGCTGCAGGCCGGCCAATGGTTCGATCGTCGCGCTGAAACACGCGTTGTCACCGTCGCCTGCCGGTGCAAGCACGACCGTCTTCTCGACGATGAAACCTTGCTTGAGCTGACCGATCAGGCATTCGACGACGACATCGCCCGGCGCCAGCCCATTAAGTTGCGCCGTGACAGCCAATTCGAAGCTCTCATCCTGCTGCAGAATCTCGGGCGCCTGCGGCGGCTCCAGCGCGACACCGCCCCAGCATTGCCACAGCCGGGCCTTCCACGACGCGTAGTCATGCGCCAGCGCGTAGTCGTCGGCACAAAAGCGTGCGCCCTGTCGCGCAGCGGGACCATAGAACTTGCGGACGTAATCCATCACCATGCGTTCGGCGTTGAAACGCGGGATCAGCGTCTTCATCGAGTTCTTGCTGATGCGTATCCATTCTGGCGCATAGCCGGCGTCATCAAAGCCGTAATAGAGCGGCACGACCTGATCTTCGAGGATGTCGAGGAGCTGCTCGGCTTCCTCTTCGTCGCGCTTGTCACGCGCGATCTCGTCCCCCAGCAGCGCATTCCAGTAGCGCGGATCGACGGGCTCGATCGCGAATCCGTTGGGGCCGTCGATCCCGCCGCCGACGTAGCCTTCGTCCCACCAGCCGTCGAGCACCGAGACGTTGACGACGCCATTGATGCCCGCCTTCTCACCCGACGTCCCGCTAGCCTCGAGCGGATATTCCGGATTGTTGAGCCAGACGTCGCAGCCCTGCACAAGATTGCGCGCAAGCAGCATGTCATAGCCCTCGACCATGATCAGCCGGCCGATGAACGCCGGCTTCATGCTGGTCTCATGGAGCTTGCGGATCAGCTCCTGGCCGGGCTGATCCTTGGGATGCGCCTTGCCGGCAAAAATCAGGATGGCCGGTCGCGCCGGATCGTTAAGCAGACGTGCGAGCCGCGCTTCATCGCGAAGAATCAGCGTCGCGCGCTTGTAGGTCGCGAAGCGCCGCGCAAAACCCAACACCAGCGCCTTGCTGTTGCAGTCATCAACGTAGCGCGTCGCGCGCGCAATGATGGTTTCGGGAACGCCGTTGCGGCACAACTGCCGGCGCACGCGCGCCGCGATGTCGATCAGCAGATCACGCTTGAGCTGGCGCCGCACCGCGACAAAACGGTCATACGGAATACCGTCGATGCAGTGCCAGTAATCGCGGTCGTGCACGCTTGCGCGCCAGCCGCGGAAGCTGTCGTGAAACAGGCGCGTCCACGCTCGCGCGATGAAAGTGTGCAGGTGCACGCCATTGGTCACGTGCTGGATCGGATTTTCAGCCGGCGTCACCTGCGGCCATAGGTAGCCTTCCATGTGGCTGGCGACGTCGCCGTGGATCTTCGACACCCCGTTGTGGAAACGGCTGCCGCGCAGCGCCAGCGTCGTCATGTTGAAGCGCTCGCCGCCGTGGTCGTCGGCACCCAACGCGAGCAGCACCGATTCCTCAACGTCGAAATGTGCGAGCAGCCGACCGAGAAACCAGCGCATCTGCGTGTGCTGAAAAATATCGTGGCCGGCCGGCACCGGCGTGTGAGTCGTGAACACGGTTTCCGCGGCGATCGCCTCGCGCGCAACATCGAACCTCAAGCCGGCGGCGACGCCCTCGCGGATCCGTTCCAGGATGAGGAACGCGGCATGGCCTTCGTTGATGTGCCAGACCGTCGGCTTGCGACCAACCGCCCGCAAGGCGCGCACGCCGCCGACGCCGAGCACGATCTCCTGCTGGATGCGCGTGTCGGAATCGCCGCCGTACAGCTGATAGGTGATCGCGCGGTCGGCATCGGCATTGCCTTCGACATCGCTGTCGAGCAGATACAACGATACCTCGCCGATCCTTGCTTCCCAGATCCGCAGCTGCACATCCCGCTCGCCGATTTCGACGCTGACACGTTGCTCGACGCCGTCCGCGGCGCGACACAGCCGGATCGGCAGATCATCGAAGTCGACTGTGTGTGCATTCGCCTGCTGACGTCCCTGCGCATCGATGGTCTGCGTGAAATAGCCTTGGCGATACAGCAGCCCGACTGCCACGAACGGCACACCGAGATCGCTGATCGCCTTGCAATGATCGCCAGCAAGAATGCCCAGGCCACCGGAATAGATCGGCAGGCTCTCGTGCAGGCCGAACTCGGCGCAGAAGTACGCGACCAGATCGTGACCCCGGCGTAAATGCGCATCGACATCAGGCCGCGCGCCATCCGCCAGATAGGAATCGAACGAGGTCAGCGCGCGGTGATAGTCCTCAAGAAAATCGCGATCGTTGGCGACCTGCTGGAGCACCGCCTGCGAGACGCGCCGCAGCACCAACTTCGGGTTGTTCTCGCATTCGATCCATAACCGGTGATCAAGGCGCCAGAACACGCGGCGAATATCGCGATCCCAGGCGTAGGCCAGATTGCCGGCAAGATCGTTCAGTCGACTCAGTTCGGGCGGAATCAGGGGGCGCGCTTCAAGTGTCAGAGTCGTCGTCACGGAGCCATCCTTAGCTTTTGCTTGAACACCGCGCATCGTGCAGCGGAGGTCCAGTACAAAACGATGAGCCAGTCACGTCAAGCCGCAGGCCCGCGATCGAACCCTGCATGAATCGCACCTGACGGCGACGGCAGCGCCGCGACGCCGGTTATCGCGAACACCGGATGCCGAAACTCCGCGATGCGCTGCAAATCGCCATGCTGCGGCAGGGCATCTGCGGCTACACTGCGCGCCCATGATTTCCCTGCATACCCTGACGCTGCGCCGCGGCGCCCGAACTCTGCTCGAAAACGCCACGCTGACGATCTATCCCGGCTGGCGGGTCGGCGTCATCGGTCGCAACGGCACCGGCAAATCGACGCTGTTCGCAGCGATCACCGGCGAGCTCGACGCCGACAAGGGCAGCCTGTCGCTGCCCAAGGATCTGGCGATCGCGGTCGTCGCCCAGGAAACGCCGTCACTGCCGGATCTGGCGATCGAGTTCGTGCTTGATGGCGATATCGAACTGCGCAGCCTCGAAGCGCGCCTGACCAAAGCCGAAGACGCGCACGACGTCGAGACGATTTCCAACATCCACGAGCGCCTCAACGCGATCGGCGGTTACGCCGCGCGCGCCCGTGCCGCGACGCTGCTGCATGGCTTGGGTTTCGCCGACGAGGCCATGGAACGGCCGGTTGCCAGTTTTTCCGGCGGCTGGCGCATGCGTCTGAACCTGGCGCGCGCGCTGATGTGTCGCTCCGATCTGCTGCTGCTCGACGAACCGACCAACCATCTCGATCTCGATGCGGTGATCTGGCTGCAGGACTGGCTGATTTCGTATCCGGGCACGCTGCTGGTGATCTCGCATGACCGCGAATTCCTCGATGCGGTGACGACGCACACTCTGCATCTGGAAAATCTTGCCGCGGTCTTGTACACCGGCAACTACTCGCAGTTCGAGCGTCAGCGCGCCGAGCGCCTGACCTTGCAGGCGGTGCATTACGACAAGCAGCAGCGCGAGATCGCGCACCTGCAGAATTTCATTCGCCGCTTGAAGGCCAAGGCCAGCAAGGCGACGCAGGCGCAGAGCCGCGTCAAGGCGCTGGAGCGCATGGAGCTGGTCGCCGCGGTCCACGCGGACTCCGAGTTCTCGTTCAGTTTTCCGGTGCCGGAGCGATTGCCGGCGCCGCTGGTGCGGCTCGACAAGGTCACCGCCGGCTACGGCAAGACAGCGATTCTCAGCGGCCTCAAACTGCTGGTCTCGCCCGGTGATCGCATCGGCCTGCTCGGCCCGAACGGCGCCGGCAAGTCGACGCTGGTGCAGACGCTCGCGGGCGAGCTGCCGCCGATCTCCGGCGGCTCCCTGCACGATCCGCATCTGCGCGTCGGCTATTTCGCGCAGCACACGACCGACAGCCTCGATCCGCAGGCTTCGGCAATGCTGCATCTGCGTCGTATCGATCCACGCGCCAGCGAGCAATCGCTGCGCAACTTCCTCGGCAGCTTCAACTTCCGCGGCGACCGTGCGATGGAGAAGATCGAACCGTTCTCCGGTGGCGAAAAGGCACGCCTGGCGCTGGCGCTGGTGGTTTATCGCCGGCCGAACCTGCTGCTGCTCGACGAGCCGACCAATCATCTTGATCTCGACATGCGGCACGCGCTCGAGAACGCCCTGCTCGACTATCCCGGCGCGCTAGTCGTGGTTTCGCACGACCGCCATTTGCTGACCAGCACCTGCGAGAACTTCTGGCTGGTCGCTGCTGGCGAAGCGACACCGTTCGATGGCGACCTTGATGACTACGCCCGCTGGCTGCGCACGCGCGACGCCGGCAGTGCCAAGCCGCCTGCCAAATCAGCGGCAAAGAAGGCCGAGACGCCGAAGCGAGATCCCGTCGAGCTGCGTGCGCAGACGCGCCCGCTGCGAGACGCCATTGCCAAGCTCGACAAGCAGATCGCCAAACTGCAGTCCGAACTCGCGCAGCTCGAAGCCAAACTGGCGGACCATGGCCTCTACGAAAGCGGCCGCGCGGCGGAGCTGAAGAACACGCTCGCGCGCCAGTCTGAACTGCGCCGGCAGCTGCAGTCGGCCGAGGAACAGTGGCTGACGCAGACCGAACAACTGGAAGTGCTGGAAACGGTGTAAGCCTTGCGTGTGCGCGCCAGCAGCATCTGGAGTGCGTGCTAGCATCTTTGATCCAACCGCGACCCTGATGTCACCGCCGCATGAACTCGCCCGACGCCGTCGATATCCGCTTGTTCCAGCGCTGTGTGCCGCTCAATGCTTTGCGCGCGGAAAGCCAGGCTGACCTCGCCCGCAAAGCCACGCTGCTGCACCGGCGCGCCGGTGAGACACTGTTCCACATCGGTGACGATGCCGCGCAGTCGCTGTATCTGATCGAAGGCGAGTTGCAATTCGAAGATACCGCCGGCAAAGCGCTGTCGACCCTGCGCGCGAACGACGCAGCGGCTACTCATCGCATTGCCCATCAGTCACCGCGCACCGTCAGCGCGCGCTGCAAGACCGATTGCCAGGTGCTTGCCGCCGACGCAGGGCTGATCGACGTGATGCTGACCTGGGATCAGACCGGCTCGTTCGTCGTCGGCGATGTTGCCAGCGATACCGCCAGCATCGACGACGACTGGATGACCCGGCTGCTGCAGATGCGCAGCTTTCAGATGGTGCCACCGGCCAATCTGCAGGCGATGTTCATGCGGCTGCAGAAGTTCGACGCCGAGCCAGGCCAGGTCATCGTCAAGCAGGGCGAACCGGGCGATTTCTTTTACGTGATCGTCAGCGGTCGCTGCATCGTCACTCGCGAACAACCCAATCAGAAAGCCGTGCGCCTTGCCGAACTCGACGCTGGCTCCTGTTTCGGCGAAGAAGCGCTGATCGCCGACGAGCGGCGCAATGCCAGCGTCACGACGCTGACCCGTGCGCGGCTGATGCGTCTGGCCAAGGATGATTTCCGCAAGCTGCTCAACGAGCCGCTCGAACGGCGACTGCCATTTGCCGACGCCCGGAAAATGGTCGACGCCGGCCAGGCGCGCTGGCTGGATGTCCGCCTGCCCAGTGAATTCCAGAATCACAGCCTGCCCGGCGCGATCAATCTGCCGCTGTACATGCTGCGCGTGAAACTCGCGACGCTCGACCCGAAGACCACGTGGATTCTGTGCTGCGACACGACACGCCGCAGTTCGGTCGGTGTGTTCGTCCTGACGCAGAAAGGCTACGACGCCTATTTGCTCGACAAGGGCATTCCCGCGGACAGAAGCTGAACGGACTGACGCGGCAGCATTCAGAATCCTTCGACGCGGCGCGCACGCAATTCGGCCAGCCCGAAGCCCGGCGCGTCGTAGCGCCAGCCAACCACGAAATTTCCGTCGCCATCAACCGCCACGCGCGGGCGGTCCTGCGTCCCTGCAAGCAGTCCGTGCACGGTGAATGGCACACCGACCGGACTGCCTGCAGCATCGAACAGCTGCGCGGCCACGTCCGGGGCGTCCACGCCATCGGCGACAGTGACCGCCCACAGGACCGTCCCGTCGGCGGCGGCGGCGATCGCGGCGGTGCCGGACCTCCCCGCCGTGCCCGCAAACGCGAACTCCGTCCCGGCAGCGCTGCCGTCAGCCGCGAAGCGCTGCAAGCGCGGCGAACCGTCGACATTCCAGGCCGCGACAAAACCGTCTGCCAACGCTGCCAGGTCCTGCAGCGGCGCTTGCACCAGGTCTTGCACGATGACGCGCAGCGGCGCTCGCGGCGCGCCGTCGGCGGTATAAGTGCGCAATTCGATGTCCTGTCGAAAAGCTGGCGCCGGCAGATTGCGATTCCAGGCCACGGCATAGTCGCCATCGGCTTCGCCCGCAATGCGCGCGTCGTGCAGCGAACCGGTCTGACTGAGCGCGAGATTGGCGCCGCTGCCGGTGCGCTTGATCAGCACGTAGTTGAAACCGCGGGCCAGCACCTCATTGCCGCCACGCTTGCGGCCATCGGCAGTGAAGCGCTGGCTATAGACACGGCTCTCCAGACCGTCAGTCGCCAGCGGCGTGAACGGGCTGCCGAGACCGAGTTCCGAAAATCCGACCCATGCGACAACGAAGTCTCCGGCAGCGCTGATGCCGACGGCAGGCTCGGCCGCCTGCGGCATCGACAGGATTTCGCTGACGCGGATTTCGGCGCCGGTCGGCGTTCCGTCGGCACCGAAGCGCTGCGCATAAACCGCGTAGGGCGCTTGCCGCGCAGGCAGAAGACGATCGATGGACGCGATGTAAACAATCACAAAGCGGCCATCCGCTGCCATCGCCAGGGCCTGAGAACCGAAGCGCACGACGCGTGGGCCGGCCGGAACCAGGGCCAGTGTCGCACCGAGCGACGTGCCGTCCGCGGCGTATCGGCGGCCGGCGATGTCGGCGGTCGTACCGCTCATGGGCTCGCCAATGGCCAGGATGCGGCCGGCCGCATCGCTTGCCAGATCGCTGTACTGATTGCCGGAATGGTCGGGATTCAGCAGGAATTCCGGCGTCAGAAAATCGCCTGGCGCCGCGTGCGCGCCGCTGGCGGCTGCCAAGGCGAAGAGTGCGAGACACAGACGGGCACGCAAAAAGCGGCTGACGGACATGGTGTTCTCCTCGATCCGGCCCGTTGTCGTCGCGGCCTGTACCGACGACCATAGCAGCCGCGCGCAACCGACGCCCGCGCGAAGCGACGAGCGGTTCGACGCCCGCCACATCCGCACGGCGCGCCTTACATCGTGTGCGTCGGCCGGTCGGCGCCGAGCGCACCGGCAAGCAAACCTTCGATCTTCTTCTGCGTGGTTCCCGAATCCTGGGTGCTGAACTGCACACCGACACCTTGCACGCGCTTGTTCTGCGCGCCCCTGGGCGTGACCCAGATCACCTTGCCGGCGACCGGCAGCCGTTCGGGGTTATCCATCAGCGTCAGCAGCATGAAGATGTCGTCGCCGAGGTGGTAATCCTTGTTGGTCGGAATGAACAGACCACCGTTCTTCACGAACGGCATGTAGGCGACATACAGGGCGGACTTGTCCTTGATATGCAAGGTCAAGATGCCCGGCGGTGCGCCGCCTGCGCGCGGTGGCTGTGTACTCATGCGAAAACGCGATTCCCGATCCGGTGCGATAGAAGCTGCGTGGACTTTAGCGCAGCTTGGCCTGCGTCGGGGTTCGCCCGAGACGCAACCAGCGAATGAACAGCGATTCCATCAACATCTGCGCATTGGCGTTGCCGGCGGCGCGGCGCTGTGCTTCACCGACATCCTGCAACATCAAGGCGACGCCCTCGCGCTGACTTGCAGCGGCCGGTGTCACCAGCAGCTCACGTAAACGGATGACCAGCCACTGCTGTGCCCATTGCAGATGCTCGGCCAGTGATTCCTTGTCGATCGCGGCTGCGGCGGTCAGTGGATCCTTGCGCGCGCTGGCTACCGCCGACCATAGCTCGGCCCACTGGTGACGGATTGCGATGCCATCGTTCTGCTGCAGCGCGACCGCACGCAGCGGTGCGCCCAGCGCGAGCTCCAGCGCGTCCTCGTCGCGCACACCCTGTTTAGCCATCCAGTTGCGCGCGACCTCGGCTTCCGGCGTCGCGAAGCGCACACGCTGGCAGCGGCTACGCAGTGTCGGCAGCAGCGCCTGCGGCCGCTCACTGACCAACAGCAGATGAGTGTCCGGCCGCGGCTCTTCGATGGTCTTGAGCAACGCATTGCCGCTGCTCGCATTGAGCAGATCGGCCGGATCAATCAACGCGAATTTGCCGGTGCCGTAATGGCTGCCGACGAACAACTGCGTGCTCAGGCTGCGCGCACCATCGATCGGAATGTCGCGACGTTTACTTTCAGGCTTCGGCTGCCAAAGGATCAAACCTTGCTCGGCAACGCTGTCTTCGGTCATCGCGAGGCCCAGATGGCCATCGACGCTGAGCACCGCCGCGTTCGGATGACTTCCGACCGCCAATTGAGTGCAGCTGCGACAACTGCCGCAAGCGTAGCCACTGGGTTTCTCGCACAGGGCAAATGCCGTCAATGCGCGCGCGAACCAGCGCTTGCCGACACCGGCGCCGCCGACCAGCAGCAGCGCATGTGGCAGCCGCTTCTGCAGCACCAGCGAACTCAATTCCAGCCACAGCGCTTCCTGCCACGGCAACGGCCGCCAGAGCGCGACGGCACTCATGCGCCCGCGTCCGGCAGTTCGGCGAGGATCGCGATGATGTCGGCGCTGACCTGGTCCGGTTCGCGCGCGGCATCGACCACGCGAATACGCTGTGGCTCGGCTTTGGCGCGCGCCAGGAAGCCGTCACGGACCTTGTGCATGAACGCCAGGGTTTCCTGTTCGAAGCGGTTTTCATCACCGCGTGCCTGCGCGCGACGCAAACCTTCTTCCGGATTGATGTCGAGCAGCAAGGTGAGATCGGGCCGATGATGATCGATCGCGAGTTTTTCGAGTGCCTTGATGCCCGATGCGGCAACCCCTTTGCCGGCGCCCTGATAGGCATAGCTGGAATCGACGAAGCGATCACAGACCACATCTCGCCCAGCGGCCAGCGCCGGCGCGATGGTCGTGTGCCAGTGTGCGGCGCGGGCGGCGAACATCAGCAGCACTTCGGTGGATGGCGTGACGCCTTCAGCCCAGTCGCCGAGCACGACACCGCGAATCGCTTCGGCCAGTGGCGAGCCACCCGGCTCGCGCGTCAGCACGACCTCGTGGCCGTATTCGGTCAGCCAGTCGCGAATGAAGCGCGCCTGCGTCGACTTGCCGGCGCCCTCGCCGCCTTCGAGCGTGATGAATCGTCCGCGCGTGCCCATGCTCACCTGGCTCCGGATTTTCTCAGTTGATAACGCCGTACTGCCGCTTCGTGCTGTTCCAACGTTTCGGAAAACACGTGACTGCCGTCGCCCTTCGAGACAAAGAATAACGCCTTGCCATCGTCCGGATGCAGCGCGGCATGCAGCGATGCACGGCCCGGCAAACTGATCGGCGTTGGCGGCAGGCCGGTGCGCGTATACGTGTTGTACGGGCCGTCATTACGCAGATCGACCAGGCGCAGATTGCCGTCGAAAGCGCTGCCAAGGCCGTAGATGACGGTCGGATCGGTCTGCAGCCGCATGCCGAGGCGCAGCCGTCTCACGAACACGCCGGCGATCTGTGTGCGCTCGGCTGGCGCACCGGTTTCCTTCTCGATGATCGAAGCCATCGTCAGGGCTTCGTCCGGCGAGGCATATGGCAGATCCGGCGCGCGCTGTGCCCATTCGTCGCTGAGCGCCTTGTTCATCGTTGCATAGGCCTGCTTGAGCAGGGTCAGATCGCTGGTGTCCTTCGGGAAACGATAGGTGTCGGGAAAGAAACGTCCTTCCGGATGCACGCCGGACTGCCCGATCGCGATCATGATCTGCTCCGGTGTGGCGTCGGCCAGCGTCTGCTTGATCATCGCGTTGGCGCGGATGGTCTGCAGCGCCTGCATGAAGCTCCAGCCTTCGACGATGCGCAGTTCATGCACGATGGTGCTGCCGGACATGAACAGCGCCACCGCGCTGATCAAATTCTGCCGGGCATCGATGCCATATTCGCCGCTGCGAATCCGCCCGCCCAATCCATGCCAGCGCGCGTAGAGCTTCAGGTAGATCGCCGCGCGCGTGCTCGGCAGCCAGTGCCGCGCATCAAGCTTGGCAATGACCCGACTTAAGGTATCGCCCGGCGTGATCTCGATGGTCTGTCCGCCGTCGATGCGCAGCGGTGCATGCAATTGCTGATAGCCGTCGAACAGCAGCCCACCGGCGAGAACCAGCAACAGCAGCAAGAGGCGGCGTATCGATCGGAACATATGAATGGCAATCAGACGGCGGATGGATGGCAAAGTTCATGCAACAGACGTCGTGTCACCGGCCCCGGGGGCGACAGGCGACGTCCCTCAATCTGGCGCAACGGCCAGATGCCAAGCACGGCATTGGTCACGAAGCCCTCGTCGCACGCGGCCAGAACGTCCGGCCTTGCCCGAACCTCGCTGCATTCGATACCAAGCGCGACCGCCAGACGCCGCACGCGCTCGCGCATCGTGCCGAGCACGCCGCAGCGATCGAGTATCGGTGTCAGCAGACGGCCGTCATGCACCCAGAACAGATTGCTGCGCAGGCCGCCGACGAGGTGGCCGTCATGATCGCACATCAGCAATTCATCGACGCCGTCGCGCAGTTCGCGCGACGCCAGCACCTGTTCGAGCCGGTTCAGATGTTTGATGCCGGCCAGCGCCGGCTGCACGGCCAGGCGCAGGCTAGCGATCGCAACATCTGCGGCGTCCGGCACCGTCGGTGGCGCGGCGACACGCTGCACGATGCGATGTGCCTGCCGGGTGCTCGCACGATAGCCGCGGCCCTCGCTGCGACGGACCAGCAGCCACTTGAGCACGGCGCGCTGATGTCCTTCGCACAGACGCTGCGAATCGCTCCGCCATAGCGCTGCTGCCGGCATCTGCAGATCCAGACGGGCGGCATCACGTGCCAGCGCTGCGAGGTGATCGTCGAGATGCAGGGGCACGCCGGCATGGACGAGCAGCGTGCGAAACACGCCGTCGCCATAGGCCAGCCCGCGGTTGTCAGCCGCAATGGCATCCGCGGCAACGCCATCGATGAGGCCATTCGAGCTCATGCGCCGGCCTCCAGCGCCAGCAACAGGCCGCGAGCCTTGGCGCGCGTCTCCTGCAGCTCGGCATCCGGCTGCGAATCGGCGACGATGCCGGCGCCGGCGCGGAACGACACTTCACCGCGCTGCCAGACCATGCTGCGGATCAGGATATTGCTGTCGAGCCGGCCATCGCGCGAGATATAGCCGAACGCGCCGGTGTACGGTCCACGGCCCTCGCCTTCCAGCTCGGCGATGATCTGCATCACGCGCACCTTCGGACAGCCGGTAATCGTGCCGCCCGGAAAAACCGCGCGCAGGGTCTCGCCCGGGCCGACATCATCGCGCAAGCGACCGCGCACATTCGAGACGATGTGGTGCACATGCGCATAGCTTTCGAGCGTCATCAGCTCGTCGACCGTGATCGATCCTGGCACGCAGACGCGGCCGAGATCGTTGCGTTCCAGGTCGAGCAGCATGACGTGCTCGGCACGCTCCTTGAGGTTCTCGCGCAACACCGCACGCAGCGCTGCGTCTTCGCCGGGCTCGCTGCTGCGTCGGCGTGTGCCGGCGATTGGCCGCGTCTGCGCGAGGCGTCCATCGATCTGCAATAGCCGCTCCGGCGATGAACTGATCACGGCGGTATCGCCCCAGCGCATCAGACCGGCGAACGGCGCCGGATTGCGCGCCTGCAACTGCGCGTAGAGATCGACGGCATCGCAATCGGCATCGATCTGTGCACTCCAGCGCCGCGACAGATTGACCTGGAACACGTCGCCGGCGTGCAGATAGTCGAGAATGCGTTCGACGCCGCGCAGATAACGGACCGGATCTTCCTCGCGCACGCAGCTGCGGGATGAGCGGATCGTCGCGATCGCCGGACAGTCGGCGATCAGGGCAAGCAAAGCATCAAGCTGGGCCTGACCGTGTTCGGCGACGGCGTAGCTGCAACCGTTTTCACGGTCGTGGACGATCGCCGCCGGACACCGCACGGCGAGCGCGTCGGGCAACGCGAACGGTGAGCGCGGCAATTGCAAGGATGGCTCAACCACCTGCGCCGCTTCGTAGCCAAGATAGAAAAACCAGCCGCCACAAAACGGCAGCGCATCGCGCGCGACCGGCGGCTCGCTCGCCGTCCAGTGATCAAGGGCGGCAAAAAAATCGGATTCGGCTTCGAGCCCGGGCGGTGCCGATTCCAGAACGCCGCCATGCAGCCGTAACGCTTGCTGTGGAAACGCGAACAGGATGTCCCAGCGCCCGGAACGTGGATGGCCGGCGACACTTTGCAGCAGGAAAGGAAAAAGCCGCGGATGCTGGCGATGCAGCGCCAGCAGATCCACGGCTTGCGGCAGTTCGGCGCGCCACATGGCGCTTGACAGCCTTTTAACTGAAACGCTTGAACGCGACAGTGCCGTTGGTGCCGCCAAACCCGAACGAGTTTGACAGCACGATGTCGAGCGTGCGCTCTTTGGCCTTGTGCGGCGTGTAATCGAGGTCGCAACCCTCGTCCGGATTGTCGAGATTGATCGTCGGCGGCACGATCTGGTCGCGCAGCGCCAGCACCGAGAAAATCGCCTCGATGCCACCGGCTGCGCCGAGCAGATGCCCGGTCATCGACTTGGTCGAACTGACTGACAGCTTGTAGGCGTGATCGCCGAATGCTTCCTTGATCGCATTCGATTCGCCGACATCGCCGGCATTGGTCGAGGTCGCGTGCGCATTGACGTAGTCGACCTGATCCGGATTGATGCCGGCATCGCGCAGCGTGTTCTGCATGCTGCGACGCGCGCCGTTATTGCCCGGCAAGGTGATGTGATACGCATCGCTGGACATGCCGAAGCCGATCAACTCGGCGTAGATTTTTGCACCGCGCTTTTTGGCATGCTCGAGATCTTCGAGCAGCAGCACGCCCGAGCCATCGCCGAGCACGAAGCCGTCACGGTCCTTGTCCCACGGACGGCTGGCGCGTTCCGGATCATCGTTGCGCGTCGACAATGCGCGTGCCTGACAGAAACCGGCGAGCCCGGCGGGCGCCGAACCGGCTTCCGCACCACCGACGATGAACATGTCGGCGTCGCCGGCCTGGATCATGCGCGCACCCAGCCCGATCGCGTGCGTGCTGGTCGTGCACGCCGACACCACCGCCAGATTCGGACCGGTGATGCCCATATCGATCGAGATATAGCCCGAAATCATGTTGATGATCGAGCTCGGCACGAAGAACGGCGACACGCGCTTGGGGCCGCTTTCATGCAAGGCCCTGCACTCTTCGGCGATCGTGCCGATACCGCCAATACCGGCGCCGACGCAAACGCCGATGCGCTCGCGGTTATCGTCGGTAATTTCGAGACCGGCGTCGCTGACCGCCTGTTTGGCGGCCGCAACACCGTAATGAATAAACGGATCGGTGCGCTTGACGTCCTTGACGCTCAGCCATTGCTTGGCGTCGAAGTCCCTGATCATGCCACCGAACCGGGTGGTATAGGCCGACACGTCGAAATACGTGATCGGTCCGATACCGGACCTCCCCGCTAGGATGTTGCTCCAGGCCGTGGCGACATCGTTGCCCACAGGGGACACGATTCCCAGGCCGGTGACGACCACGCGCCTACGGCTCATCAGCAATACCTGATTAACGGGGAGATGGGGGCGTTCAGCCCTGCTGCGGCGCGTGCGCCTTGATGTAAGTCAGCACGTCCTTGAACGTCACGATCTTCTCGGCTTCTTCATCCGGAATGTCGATTTCGAATTCTTCTTCGAGCGCCATGACCAGCTCGACGGTGTCCAGGGAGTCCGCGCCGAGATCTTCGACGAACGAAGCATCCGGGGTGATCTGATCTTCGCTGACCGACAGCTGCTCAGCAATGATCTTCTTGACCTTCTCTTCCAACGTACTCATGCATTACTCCTGGGAACCACATGTTGTCGATGTATGAAGCCGGCGTATTGTAGACAAACCGCCGTTTGGGACACAGCACCAGCGATAAAAAAAGCAAATTCAGTACCTTGTTGACATCCCGAGGCCAAACGGCCGCGTTCAGTCAAGCCGGCTGCAGATCAATCCATGTACAGACCACCGTTCACGTGCAGCGTTGTCCCCGTCACGTAACCGGCTTCGCGCGACGCCAGGTAGGCCACCGCCGCGGCGATATCGTCCGGCGCACCGAGCCGCTGTACCGGTACACGCTCCATCAGTGCCTTTCGCACATCTTCACTGAGCGACTGCGTCATGTCGGTGTCGATGAAACCCGGTGCCACGACATTGACGGTGATGCCACGCGAGCCGATCTCCTGCGCCAGCGACTTCGAAAAGCCGATCAGCCCGGCCTTGGCCGCGCAATAGTTCGCCTGGCCGGGATTGCCCATGCTGCCAACCACCGATCCGATGCTGATGATGCGGCCATGTCGCGCCTTCATCATGCCGCGCAACACTGCGCGCGACAGCCGGAAAACAGACGTCAGGTCAGTGTCGATCACCTCCGCCCAGTCCTCGTCCTTCATGCGCAGCATCAGCGTGTCACGCGTGACGCCGGCATTGTTGACCAGAATGCTCAGCGTGCCGAGCTTGGCAAGCAGCGTTTCGACCGCGGCAGCGTCCCGAACGTTCAGCACGCAACCTTCGCCGCCGTAGGCTGCCAGCATCTCGGAAATCCCGGCGGCGCCGGCGGCGCTGGTTGCCGTGCCATACACCTTGGCGCCATCACGCACGAGGCGTAGCGCGATCGCCTTGCCGATGCCTCTGCTGGCGCCGGTAATCAAGGCTACCTCTCGCGGCTGCGTGGCCGCGCTCGGTGTCGCAGTGGGGTCAGTCATCGTGTCTCGCGAATTCTAGTTGGCCGTGACGCAGGGGCAATTCACAATGTCCGCGGCTTTAAATGGCGATAGGCTGGAGGGCGCGCATTTAGCCGTTTGCCGTAGCGCCGCGTCAAGCCTTGACAGCGGCCATTGCTTTGTCCATGCCATCGGCATCTTCAAGCGCAATCGAGCTCAGCTCCTTGACGATACGCTTGTTGAGCCCGACCAGCACCTTGCCGGGCCCGCATTCGAGGAATGTGCTTACCCCATCGGCCTTCAGCCGTGCGATGGTCGCTGACCAGCGCACCGGCCGGAACAGCTGCTCATGCAATGCGCGGCGGATCTCGTCGGCATTCTGACGCGGCTGGCCATCGAAATTATGCAGGACACGGATGGCCGGCGATTGAATCGACGTCGCCGCCAAGCGCTCGGCCAACTGGTCGGCCGCACCACGCAACAGACTGCAATGCGAGGGCACCGACATCGGCAGGCGCACGATCATGCGCGCGCCACGCGCCTTGCCTTCAGACTCCAGCCACTGCAGTGCCGGTACATTGCCGGCGACCACCACTTGTCCCGGCGCGTTGTAATTGGCCGGCTCCAGCACGCCCTCGCCCGGATACTCCGCGCAGAACGCCTCGACCGTGGCATCGTCGAGACCAACGACTGCGGCCATGCCGCCAACACCCTCAGGCACCGCCGACTGCATCAGCTGGCCCCGCAATTCGACGAGCCGCAGCGCGTCAGCAAATGCCAGCGCGCCGCTGGCGACCAGTGCGCTGTATTCGCCCAGGCTATGCCCCGCCAGAGCCACCGGCGGCGGCAGGCCACGCGCATTCCACAGCCGCCAGACCGCGATTCCGGCGGCGAGCAGCGCAGGCTGAGTGCGTGCGGTCTGGTTGAGCGCCTCGACCGGGCCCTCGCGGACCAATGCGGCAAGATCCCAGCCCAGGGCCTGGGACGCCTCGTCGAACGTCGCGGCAATCAGCGCGTCATGGTGCGAGGAGAGCATGCCAACGGCTTGCGAGCCTTGGCCCGGAAACAGCATTGCGTAGTTCAGATCAGACATGGTTCAGGTGGTGGCGGTGGAGGAATCGGCAGTCGGCGACGGCACTTCACGTCCGGTGAAAGTGCCCATGATCAGACCGTAGATGAAAGCGACGATGGAACCGTAAAGGTGTGCCTCGGTGACGACGTGTCCGCCGATCGCCTTGGCATCGGAGAGCGGCGCGCCGGTCACCATTTCGTAAGCGAGCTTGCCCAGCAGATAGACCAGACAGGCGACAGCGATCCAGTCGCGCTTCAACGCCTGCGGCAGCAGGCCCAGCACGAACAGGCCGTGTATGACGCCGGACATGCCGACATAGCGCGTCAGATCGGGCACGAAGAAAAACAGACACAGACCCATGCCGAGGGAAATCACGAACAGCCGCAGCAGCCAGATCCGTGCCGGTAACGGCTGCGGGCACAGCAGCACCAGCACCAGCAGGCCAATCTCGTTGAGCATCAGGTGATACCAGCCCAGATGCACGTAGCTGCCCGTGATCAGGCGCCACCATTGCCCGCCGGCGATCAGGCTGTGGTCGAAAGCCAACAGCGAGCGGCCAGCATCGCCAAAGCATTGGGCGATCAGCAGGATCAATATCAGCAATAGTGGCCAGGCCCAGAGGCGGCGGGCCGGGTGAATCAAGTTTGTTATCATCGCGAAAGGCGGATTCGCCTCTCTCTTTTTTCGTCAAGTCGGCATTATCTCCAATGAAAGCATTTCGCGCGCGCCGCCGTCAGCAGGCGGGCTTCACCCTGATCGAAATCATGGTCGTTGTCGTCATCCTCGGCATTCTTGCCGCCGTGGTCGTACCGAAGATCATGGACAAACCTGATGAGGCCCGCGTCACCAAGGCCAAGCAGGACATTCGCGTGCTCGAGTCGTCACTGTCGCTGTACAAGCTCGACAACTTCAATTATCCGTCGACCCAGCAGGGCCTCGAAGCGCTGGTGGCCAAGCCCAGCGGCGATCCGGAACCCAAGAACTACAAGTCCGGCGGCTACATTCAGTCATTGCCCAAGGATCCGTGGGGCAGCCCATACCAGTACCTGAGCCCCGGCAGCAAAGGCGAGATCGACATCTTCTCGTTCGGTCGCGACGGCAAGCCCGGTGGCGAGGGCATGGACGCCGATATCGGCAACTGGGCGCTATCGTCGTAAGGCCTGAGCCCATGTGGCGGTCGCCGTCACGGCGCGGCGATCGCCCGGTGCCAGTCCTGATCTCGCGCTTTCAGCGTGGCTTCACGCTGATCGAGATCATGGTGGTCGTCTTCATCATCGGCATCCTGGTCACGTTCGCGACACTGTCGATCAGCAGTCGCGTGCTGTCGGATCAGCTCGAAAACGAGGCGCAGCGCCTGCAGGCACTGTTCGAAATGGCTGGGGAAGATGCTGAAATGCACGGAATGGAAGTCGGTTTCGTCCATACCGATGTCGGCTATGCCTTCCTCGCCACCAGTCCGGAAGGTCGCTGGGTGCCGATCACCACCGGCCCGCTGCGACCACGCGAGGTCAAGGCCCCCATTACGCTCGATCTGCATGTCGAGGGGCGCAGCGTGCCGCCGACACCGCTGGCCGATCTGGTCGCCGCCGGCAAGGCTGCGCTCAAGGAAGCCGAGGCTGCAAAGTCGGCTGCCAAGAAGACGGACGATGAGAAGACGGACGATGAGAGCGACAAGAAGGACGATGACAAGGACGTCACCGCGCTGAAACCGCAGGCAATGTTTCTGTCCAGCGGCGAATCCACGGCGTTGACACTCGATGTGGCAGCGCCGGGCGTGAACACTGCCTACAAGCTGGAAGTCGACAATCTGGGACGCAGCACATTGACGACGCTCGAAGCCCGCAAATGAAACGCGCATCCCGGCACGCCGGCTTCACGCTGATCGAGATCCTGGTCGCGGTTGCGATCGTGGCGATCGCAATGGGTGCCATCATTGGCGGCATGGCGCGCTTCGTCGACAACGCGGGCTACCTGCGTGACAAGACCATCGCCGTATGGGTTGCACACAACCGCCTGACCGAGCTTGAACTGCAGAAGACATGGCCGGATGTCGGCAAGACCAACGGCGAGATCGAGATGGCGGGTGCGACCTGGAAATGGACGCTGGATATCCAGAAAACACAGGACTCGCATCTGCGTCGTGCCGATATTCGCGTCAGCGGCGCGGACGCAGCCAAAGGCAAGACCGCTCTCGAGCGCGAGGCCGCCTTGATCAAGCTGTCGGCATTTCTTGCCGACGCCGGTTACCAATGATCAAGACAGCTCGGCCTCGCCAACGGGCGGACAGTGGCTTCACGCTGCTGGAAATCCTGATCGTCGTGGCGATCTTCGGCATTTTTGCCCTGCTCGCCTATGGTGGTCTCAACTCGGTGTTGCACACCCGCTCTCGCGTCGAGATCGCGCAGAACCGCGTCGCCGAGCTGCAGAAAGCCTATATCCGCATGCGCGACGATTTCCAGCAGGTCCGTAACCGGCCGATCCGCGACAACTATGGCGATGTACAGCCGGGTCTGCTGGGCGCCGACGACGCTGCTGTCGAATTCACCCGCGGCGGCTGGCGCAACCCCTTGTCGCAGCCGCGCTCGACGCTCGAACGGGTTGGCTATCAGCTCAAGGACAACGCCCTGCACCGCAGCAGCTGGCGAATTCTTGATCGCGCCCAAGACACGGCAGCGGTCGATGTCGTGCTGCTGCAGGACGTCACCGACCTGCGTTGGCGCTTTCTGGATACACAGCATGAGTGGCAGACGCGCTGGCAGACACTGCAAGCCGGCAGCACCGCGCAACAGGCCGCCGCCGTCGCCCCGCCGATGGCGGTCGAAGTCCGGCTGACAAGCAAAGATCTCGGCGAACTGCGCTTTGTATTCCGTCTCGGGCTTGATCCGCTGGTCGCGCGTGCGATCACCGCACCGCCACCGGCGGATCCGACGCCATGAAGCGCGCTCAGCACGGCATTGCCCTGATTACCGCGATCTTCATCGTCGCGCTGGCAGCGATCGCCGCCGCCGCGATCCTGTCGTCGGCCAACCTCGCGATTCATCGCACGCAGAACCTGCAGGAATCGGAGTTGGCCTGGTGGTACGTCGATGGCGTCGAATCGTGGGTCAAGACCATCCTGCTGCGCGACGCGGAGATCAACAAATACGACTCGCTGGGCGACATCTGGGCGATGCCGGTCGACTTTCTGCCGGTCGACGAAGGCGGGCTGCGCGGCGGCGTCACTGATCTGCAGGGTCGCTACAACCTCAACAATCTCGCCGTTACCGATCCACCCGCTTACGAGCAGCAGCTGACGGTATTCATCCGTCTGTTCCAGCTGACGACCGAAGGTGACGAATATCAGGCACGCGGCATCGCCAATGCGATCCGCGACTATATCGACAGCAACAGCGAACCGACCGGCAGCGGCGGTGCCGAGGATGCCGACTACCTCGGACTCGACCCGGCGCGGCGCGTACCGAACAATCTGATGGCCTCGGTCACCGGCCTGCTCGCGGTCAAGGGCATGACCCCCGCGCTGTACGGCAAGCTCGCACCAGACTTGTGCGCACTGCCGAAGGTCGGCACCACGATCAATGTCAACACCGCCTCACCGTTGCTGATGCACGCGCTGACACCGAACCCTGGACCCGAACTTGATCAGTTCCTTGAGGAGCGTCTGAAGAAACCGGCCGAGAACATCAGCGAACTGTTCAACTCGCGCAAGGTGTTCGGTGCCGACGCCGCCAGCACCAGCCTGATGGGAACGTCCAGCGAATTCTTCGAACTGCGGGCCGAAGCCTACATAGGCAGCGGCCGGGTCCAGCTGTATAGTTTCTATTATCGTCCCGGCAGCAAGACGCCGCTGGTTTACGGGCGCAGTACCTTCACTGAATAAATGCGCGAAACCCTCTACATTCGCCTGCGCTCGGCGGACGCCGCCGAGCCTGTCGACTACTGCATTGCCCGCGCCGACGCGATCGCCTCGTTCGTGGTCGGGCAAGCGTTGCTCGAAACGCTGACGTCGCAGACTGCCCTGCGCCGGGTAGTGGTGCTGGTGCCGTCGGCGGACGTGCGGCTGGCGACCGTCGAGGTGCCGGCACGTCAGCCCGCCAAGGTCTTGCAGGCGGCGCCGTTCGTGCTCGAAGAACAGCTCGCCGAAGACGTCGACACCCTGCACTTCGCGCTCGGCGCCCGGCAGGCTGACCATCGCTGGCCGCTGGCGATCGTTTCGCAGACGCGCATGCAGGCCTGGCTGGCACTGCTTCAAGAATTTGCCATCCACGCCGATGCGATGGTGCCGGATGTACTGGCACTGCAGACCCCGGACGCAACACACTGCAATGCGCTGGTCGATGGCGATCAAGTACTGGTGCGCAGTGCGCACGGCTCCGGCTTCGTCTGTCAGTTCGATGATCTGCCGTTCTGCCTCGAACTGGTCGATCCGGAGAAACTCAAGACGATCAGCATTGTCGTGCCACGCGGCACCGCGATCGACGTCAGCAATCTTGGTTGGCCTGTGGAACCGCGCCATGGTTTCAATAACGCGCTTGAAGCGTTGCTGCAGCAGCTACGGATCGCGGAGACCATCAATCTGTTGCAGGGCCGACATTCGCCGAAACGCAATCGCCTGCGCTGGTTCGCGCCGTGGAAGCTCGCCGCGACATTGGCCGCGGTTGCGGTCGGCCTGTCGTTGCTGGTGCATGGAATCGAAGCATTCCGCCTGCAACGTGCGGTCGCCGCGCAGGACACTGCCAATATCGCGCGCTATCAGCAGATCTTCCCGAACGAGACTCGTATCGTGGATCTCTCGTCGCAGCTCGGTCAGCAGCTTGCTTCGCTGCAGGCTGGCGGTGGCGACAAATTCATGGGTCTGCTCGACGTGCTGACGCAGGCCATCGCGGCGGTACCCGGTCTGCAGCTCAAAACCCTGCAGTTCCGCGAAGGCGCCTTGTTCGCCGGCCTGTCGGCGACCAATCTCGAACTTCTTGATCGTCTCA
>DATCXY010000353.1:0-8667 GCA_036570585.1 Solimonas sp.
AGGCCATTTCTCGGTTTCGGACAAAGGCGCACTCATGCGCGACTCCTGTTGCGGGGGATCCGCTTTTCAAATTGCGATTCGAGGTGTGCGGCGCGCTTGCTCAGACGCCGCCGGCCTTCGAGCTTGCCGCCCGCGCGACTGATGCCGTCGCAGAGTATCGAGGTGATCTGGTCGGCCAGCGTGTCGATATCGAGCGCGCCGCGACCGCAAACGTAGTTCCATGAATGATGTTCGGTCGCGCCGTACACCATGTCGCGCAGCAGCGCGGTCGGCAGGTCCGCACGGAACTCGCCGCTGGCACGGCCTTCCTCGATCACGACGACCAGGAATTGCGTGTACTGACGATTCATCGCGTGCAGGCCGGAGCCGTGATAGTCGGACTCGCCGCGCACTTCCCGGAACATCAGCCGGCACAGCAGCGGGTAGTCGCGCACCGACCGCAGATGTCGCCAGACCAGCAGATGCAAGCGTGCACGCGCGCCTTTGACGGCAGCGAGGTCGCGCGCGTAGTCACCGAACATTTGCTCGTACCAGTGTTCGAGAACCTTCAGCAACAGCTCGCGCTTGGTCGCGAAGTACTTGTAGATCGTTCCTTCGACGACGCCGATGCGCGCCGCGATCTCGGACACCGCAGTCTGCTCGTAGCCCTTCTCGCAGAACACGTCGCGTGCGGCGCGCAGGATGTCGGCGACGCGCTCGTCGCGCGTCATCCGTGCTGCCTGCGGCCTGGCGATGACGCGGCTCACGCGTGCCCGAGCGCCGCTGCCAGCGCGTGCGGCACTTGCAGCGGAAAGTCCATCAGGATTTGCGCGAGCATCTTGCCCTGCGGGTCATAGCGCAGGCTTGCGGTGCCGCCGCCGCCGAGCGCGTTGTGCATCAGGAAGTTGAAGCCGTGCAGGCCGGGAATCTCGAAACGCTCGACCGGCCCCTTGGCGAAATGCGCGAAGTAGTGCTTGACCGCATCTGCGGTCAACTGCTCGCGCAGGATCGCGACGTATTCGGGCTTGCGCGCGAGCACGCCGATGTTGCCGGCGTCACCCTTGTCGCCGGAACGGCCATAGGCGAGTGCGATCAGCGGGACGCCTTTCGTCCGCTCTCCCGCTTGCGGGAGACGGTCAGGGATCGGGAGACGCTGCACCACGTCGCACGGTTCAACGCTCCGCTCTCCGCTGCGTGCGAGGGAGACAAAAGTCTGACCGTCGACTTCAACCTGCACGGCCGACTTCGGCACCAGACACGAGAACAGCCGCACCATCGGCGTCGGTGTCGGACGGCCACCGGCGAAGCCGGTGATGCCCTGCACCATCGCGGTGGCCGGCGGAATGAATTCGCGGCCGAAGATGTCGAGCGCCGCCTTGTCGGCATGTTGCACCGAGATCTTCAGGATCACTTCACGTGCATCGCGGCGGCGCGCATTGGCGCCCCAATTCGCTTCGCTGCCGAGCACCTCGACATCGGTGCGCGTGTAATCGGCGAGACCGCGCGCGGCAAACAGCGTGCGCGTGCGCTTGAGGATCGCCGCGCCGACCGCTTCGGCTTTGCGCACCGCATCGACGCCGCCGATCATCATCGTCGCCGAGCTGCGGAAGCCATCCTGATACGTCGCCGAAACCTTGTACTGGTCGCTTGGTGCATGACCGCGCGCGCCGCTGACTTCGATCCGGTTCTCGCCGACCTGCTTGAGCTGCACGTTGCGCCAGTCGCAGCTGACGTCGGGCAGCAGATACGCGCCCGGATCGCCGATTTCGTAGACGATCTGTTCGGCGATCGTCTCGGGCGTGACGCGGCCACCGGTGTTCGCCGGCTTGGTCGTGACGAAGCTGCCGTCCGCCTTGCAGATCGCGATCGGGAAGCCCATGCGATCCCAGTCATCGGCGACCAGTTGCCAATCGGTGCTCGCACCGCCGGTGGCCTGTGCGCCGCATTCGATGATGTGGCCGGCAAGGCTGCCGGCCGACAGCCTGTCGTAGTCATCGGCCGCCCACTTGAATTCGTGGATCAGCGGACCGAGCACGATCGCGCTGTCGACGCAGCGCCCGGTCAGCACGATGTCGGCGCCGCTCGCAAGCGCCTGGGCGATCGGGAACGCGCCGAGGTAAGCGTTCATGCTCCACAGCTTGGCCGGCATCGCCACGCCGCTGAACATTTCCTTGACGTCGGCGAAGTCGGCAGCACGTGGCAACAGATCGTCGCCGGTGACGATCGAGATTTTCAGTTCGATGCCGAGCGCTTTCAGCTTGTCCTCGATCGCCGCTTTGCATGCAAGCGGGTTGACGCCGCCGGCATTGGTGACGACCTTGATGCGCTTTTCCTTCAGCTGTGGCGCCAGGTTCGCGATCACTGCCGGGAAGTCCGTCGCGTAGCCCGCGTTCGGATCCTTGCTGCGCGCCTTGGCAAGCAGCGACATCGTGATCTCGGCCAGATAGTCGAGCACCAGATAATCGATCTCGCCCGACTGCACGAGCTGCCTCGGACCTTCCGCCGAATCGCCCCAGAAGCCGGCACCACAGCCGATGCGTACCACGTCTTTCATTTGCTTCTCCTGTAGGAGCGCGCCTTGCGCGCGACCATCGGGTTGGGTCCCGCGCAAGGCGCGCTCCTGCATGGTTATTGGTTCAGTTCCCGCTGAAATCCGCCTTGCGCTTTTCCTGGAACGCGGCCATGCCTTCTTTCGCGTCCTGCGTCGACGACATCACCGGCACCATTGCCTGCGCGTATTCGAGCGATTCGCGCAGCCCCATATCGCGCATTGCGTTGAACGCCTGTTTGCCGAGCCGCAGCGCGGTCGGGCTCTTGTCGGTGATGCGGGCGAGCAGCCAGTCGAGCTTGGCGTCGAGCTCGGCGCGCGGCACGACGTAATTGACGACGCCCCATTCGAGCGCTTCGGCCGCAGAGAACTGTTCGCCGGTGATGCACATTTCCTGCAGCCGGCGTGGTGGCAGCACGCGCAGCATGTACGGCAGGATCATCATCGGCGTGACGCCGATTTTCGCTTCGGTGGTGCCGATGCGAATGTCATCGGCGGCGATCGCCATGTCGCAGGCGCAGAGCAGGCCGAAACCGCCGGCCATGACGTGACCGTTGACGCGCGCGATGACCGGCAAGGTGCATTCCTGCAGACGCTTGAACAGGTCGACGATGTAGTGCTTGGGCCGCGCAAAGTCGACGGCAAATGCGAAACCCTGAGTGCCCTTGGCCAGATCGGCACCGGCGCAGAAGGCCTTGTCGCCGATGCCGGTGATGACGATCGCGCGCGATTCACCGTCGCGGGTCGCCGCATCGATCGCGTTGTCGATCGTGCGCACGACCCCTTCGTTGAGCGCGTTGCGACGCGCTTCGCGATTGATCGTGATCCAGGTGACGGCGCCGCGGCGCTCGATCAGGACGGGGTCTTCTGCGGCTTCGGACATGCTCGCTCCTGTATGGCGCTCACCACGCGGCGGATGCGCGTGACCGAGGCCGGTTGGGGACAGGCACGCAGGTTGCCGATTCGTTGGTGAGTCTGCCTCACCCGTTTGCGCGAGCAGCACCGGGGCCACAGCGAATGACGAGTCCGGACCGCCCCTCTAGAGCCGGATCACACCCGTCGCGCGGCGTGGAACCTGCACGGCAAATTCGGTACGGCCAGACGCCGAGCGCACCTCGATGCGGCCGTCGTGCGCCTGCACGATCTGCTGGACGAATACAGGCCGAGGCCAAGACCTTGCCGGGCTCGCCATCGCGCGCGCCGCCGCGGAATGGATCGAACACGTCCCTGTTGACCACACGCGGTCCCGGCCGCAGTCACGAACCCGTCGCCGCGATCGTCGCCCGGCATCTGCGCACGACCGGACTGACATCCGGCGCACGCGTCAAGCATCGTCGCAAGGACTGCGCAATAATGCGCCGGTGCAGGTGCCCGAAGGCCGTCAGGCTGGAAGGTGAAACGGGAAGTTCGTCGATGCGAACACTGCCCCCGCAACGGTGAATGGGAACACGCGGTTTGAGGCCACTGGATCGACACGATCCGGGAAGGCGCCGCGGAATCAACCCATGAGTCCGGAGACCGGCCTGCATGACGAGGGAACCGCTGCGTCGTCTGCGCGTGATGTCGAACGCAGCAGCCGAAACATCGGTTCCTGAAACTCCGTGGTCGCGGCGGGCGACTGTACGGGTGTGGCTTATGCCACGCCGACCACGGCCTGCGGACTCTGGAAAGGGCTGGCGTGGTGAGGCGAGAGACAATCCTGCATTTGCGATGGAGCCTGGCGCTGTTGCTCGCCGGGTACACGGCGCTCGCGCTTGCCGAGCGCGCGGACGACGGCGTGGCGACGGTCACGGTGATCGGCGCCCGCAGCGAGCTGCAGGACAGCGGCGTCGTGATCCGTGTGCCGGTCGCGCCGCTGGAATCGAGCAGCCTCGCCGAATTGCTCGCGACCGTGCCGGGCGTGCAGGTACGGACCAGCGGTGGCCTCGGCAGCTACGGCGAAGCAAGCTTGCGCGGCAGCAGTGGCCGGCAGGTGCGCATCCTGCTCGATGGCCTGCCGCTCGATACCGGCGGCGGTGATGCGACCTCGTTGTCATTGATCAGCCCGTTCCTGCTCGAACGCGTCGACGTCTACCAGGGCCGCGTGCCGGTCGGACTCGGCAGCGGGCTGGCCGGCACCATCAATCTGCATACGCGGCGTGAACTCGCCGCACCGGTGGTCTATGCGGCGACACTCGGCAGCTTCGGTCAGCGCCAGCTCGATGTCGGCGCGCAGCTCGGTGAACACGTGCAGCTCGCACTCGGCGGACAGGCGGCCGACAACGATTTTCATATCGTCAACACATTCAAGCCGTTCGATCCCGATGATCCGGATCGCAATGACCGCGAACGCCGCAACAATGCGGCAACCTCGCAGTATTACGGGCTGCTGCGTTATCGCGGACCGCTGATCGTCACCGCGCATGTCGTCGATGACATGCAACAGTTGCCGAATCAGCAGAACTCGAAATCCGCCGATGCCGAACTCGACACGCATACCTACGCGCTGTCACTGGCGAGCCCGGAAGACGCGCGGTGGCAGACCGCGCTGTCGCATCGCTACACACGCGAGGACTATCGCGATCCGGCCAGCCAGATCGGGCTGGCCGCGCAGGACACGCAGTCCGACACGCAGCGCACACTGCTCAGCATCGGCCGCCGCTTCGAACTCGTGCAGGACACGCTGACCGCGGAGCGCACCGCGTACAGCGCCGACGACAAGATCAGCGAGGTACCGACCCGTGCGGCGAAGCGCTATGCGATCAGCAACGGCATCGCCGCGCAGATCGGCGACACGCGCCGCTACAACGCCAGCCTGATCGCCGGCTGGTCGCGCGATCAGGCCGACGGCGCGCACGACGATCGCTGGCAGTTCGAGCCGGCGATCGGTGCCAGCCAGCGCTTCGACAGCTGCCTCGCCGCCGTCAACCTCGGCCATCGCCAGCGCCTGCCGACGTTCTTCGAGCGCTACGGCGATCGCGGTCTGTTCAAAGGCAATCCCGCGCTCGATCCGGAAACCGCGAACTACGCCGATCTCGGCGCGCGCTGCCAGCCCGGCGAACACCTGCGACGTCTGGCACTGACCTTCTTCGGCCAGGATCTGCACGATGCGATCAGCCCGACCTACAACGCGCAAGGCATTGGCCGTTCGGTCAACACCGATCGCGGCCTGATCTACGGCGCGGAACTCGAAAGTGCCGGCGCATTCGGCAGCTGGGGCTGGCAACTCGACGGGACCTGGCAGCACACCGAAGATCGCAGCGAGGTGCGCGCGACGCGCGGCAAGCAGTTACCGGGACGCTTCGAGACCCAGCTCAATGCGCGTGTCGAGCACAGCTGGCGTGGCCTCGTTTTCCATTACGCGTATCGCTACGAGGCTGGCGCCTATTACGACAGCCCGAACCTGCTGCGGACACCGGAGACGCAGCGCCACGACCTCGGCGTGCGCGGTGCGGTCGGTCGGCTCGGCTGGTCGCTGCAGGCGCTCAATCTCGGCGACAGCCATCTCGAACAGTTCAATGGCTACCCGACACCGGGCCGCCGCTGGCTGCTGTCGCTGAGCTACCCAGATACCGAATCCACCCACGCCGGCGGCCACGCATCTGCGGCCGCCACCAACTGAAGCTCTGACCGAAGGGAAATCCGATGAAACTGAAACCCTGTCTGCTGTTGCTGCCGACCGCGATCCTCGCCGCTTGCGGCGGTGGCAATGGTGGGCACGACGATTCAAGCCTGATCAATGTCGCCGTGGTCGCGACGCGCGCGCCCGACTACAGCAGCGGCGCGGTATCGCTGGTCGACACCACACCGCCGTTCGCGGCGAGCAACAACGAAAATCCAAACAGGAACACGTCCGATCTCGCCGTGCGCGCCGATGGAGATCACTACTTCCTGCTCGCAAAATTCGGCGTCAACAAGATTTCGCGTTACGACGCGGCGACGCCGAACACGGCGACCTACTCCTACTCGACCAATGATCCGGGCGAAGAAAACAGCAATCCCTACGACCTGATCGTCGCCAGTCCGAGCAAGGGCTATCTGCTCCGTTATGGCTCGGCGACGATCTGGATCGTCAATCCGTCGGCCACCAGCGAGGCCGCGTTCAAGACCGGCGAGATCGACCTGTCGGCATACGACGCCGACGGCATTCCGGAAATGAGCGCGGGCCTGATCAAGGACGGCAAGCTCTATGTCGCGCTGCAACGCCTGCAGAATTTCGCGGCGACGCAGAGCGGCTACATCGCGGTCATCGATACCGCGACCAATACCGAAATCGACACCGGCAAGGGCAGCAATGGACTGAAAGGCATCGAACTGCCGGTCAACGATCCGGTGCGCCTCGCCCTGGTGCCGAACAGCGACGACCTTCTCGTGGTTGCCGACGGTGGCTTTGACAACTTCGTGCAGCAGTATCACGGCGGCATCGTCCGCATCGATACCGGCGACGAGAGCACCCATGTGCTGCTCGACGATGGCAACGACGAAACGCATCCGTACGGCGCCATCATGGACATGGTGGTGGTCAGTGATGATCGCGCTTACTTCGTCGGCAGTACCGGCTATACCGCCACCAGCAACAGCCTGTATCGCTTCAATCCCGGCAGCGACGCTGCACCGGTGGTCGTCAATGGTTTCGCCGACAAGGATCTGGGCGCGCTCGCCGTCGACCCGTACGGCCAGCTGTGGATCGGCCGCAGCAGCGACGCCGCGCCGGGCTTGAGCGTGCTCGGTTTCGATGGCAGCACCGAGACCGTCAACAAGGCGCTGATCGACACCGTGCTGACGCCGCTCAACATCGACTTCGTCAGCGCAGCGAACGACTGAGACGACGTCCGGTCCGCATTGCAGCGGATGGCCTCGGCATTTCGCCGGCGCCATCCGCGACCTGCATTGTGAGTAAGCTCGCCTCGCTTTTCGCGGAGACAGACATGATCACGCTTTACGGTATCAAGAACTGCGACACGGTGCAGCGCGCGCTCAAGCGCCTGTCCGATGCCGGCATCGCCTGCCGCTTTCACGACTTCAAGACGGATGGCCTCGACATTGCGCTCGCGCAGTCGTGGGTCGATGCGCTCGGCGTGGATGTCGTCGTCAATCGCAAGGGCACGACCTGGCGCAAGCTCGATGAGGCGACGCGTAATGGGCTGCACGCGAACAACGCGGCGAAACTTTTGGCCTCGCAGCCGTCGCTGGTCAAGCGTCCGGTGATCGCGTCGCCAGATGGACTCAGCGTCGGTTTCGCCAAGGCGGACGAACAGGCCATCGTCGATCGACTGCGCCACAGCTGAATCCATCGCCTTGCCGCCGACTTCGGCTTCGACGCAAATCTGCGGGTCGGCGACACTCGGCAGATCAAGACGCAGCCGCACCGAGTGCGCGGTGCCGCAGTTGCCGGGTACCCTTGAATGAATCCGCTGTACCCGGCATCTTGCGCGCCGACGGCGAGCACAATGCTCAGTTGTTTCGGAATGCCGCGCCAGCGGCGCGCACGCCACCTTCGCCGGCGACGATCTTTCTTCGCGGACGCTGAACACACATGGATGATTCACTGTTCCCGGATAGGGATGGCGGCACGGACAAGCGCGCGACGCCGCGCAAGTCTGCGCGTGGCCGCGGGGTCGAGCCGGCGCCGGCATCGCCGACGCTGCACGCGTTGCGCGATGCCCTGCCAACCACACTGAGACTCGGCACTTCATCATGGGGCTATCCGGGCTGGATCGGCAGCGTCTGGGCACAGGAGTACACGCCACAGAAGCTGTCGAAGCAGGGCCTGCGCGCCTACGCGCAGCATCCGCTGCTGCGCGCGGTCAGTCTCGATCGCGCGTTCTACCGTCCGCTCGACGCCGGCCAGTACGCGGCATACGCCGCGCAGGTGCCGGACGATTTCCGCTTCATCGTGAAAGCGCCGGCACTGATCGCCGACGCCTTGCTGCGCGACGACGCCGGGCGCGGCGTCGAATTCAATCCGAGCTTTCTCGATCCGCAGCTCGCCGTGCACACGTTTGCCGAGCCGGCGCTCGAAGGTCTGCGGCACAAGCTCGGCGCGCTGGTGTTCCAGCTCAGCCCGGTGCCCGACGCGCTGCTGCGTGACCTGCCGGCGCTGCTGCGGCGACTTGGCGCGATGTTGCAGGCCTTGCCGTCACTGCGACCGCTCGCACCGG
>DATCXY010000354.1:0-3743 GCA_036570585.1 Solimonas sp.
ACAGCAGCAACAGCACGGCGTAGAGGATGGCGACCGGCCACAGCTGTGCGTAACTGACCCAGAGAATCTGGCCGGCGAGCAGCTCCTGCATGTGCTCGGCGCCGTGCGGATTGTGCGCGAGCGCAAGGATCGCGGCACAGGCCGACAGTACATAGAGACTGCCGATCAACGCTTCCTGCAGCTTGCGGAACTTGTGTTCGGTCCACGTCAGCAGCGCGGCCGCGACAAGCGCTGCGACCGCGGCGGCGATCTGTGTGCCGATGCCGCCGCTGTCTTCACCGACGCCAGCGAGAATCACGCCGAGCGCGGCGACCTGCGCGATCGTCAGGTCGATGAAGATGATGCCGCGCTCCAGCACGCGCCGACCAAGCAACACGTGTGTGGACGCGACCAACAGGCCCGCCAATAAAGGCGGGCCCATCAGCGACCAATCAAAGTGGAAGTCCAAGCTGTGAAGGGCGGCCAGTGTCATGACGATTTGCCGCTCAATGCATTCAGCATCTGCCGGATCGTCACGTCATAGAAGCCGAACAGGTCGTCCGTGCCCTTCAAACCACCCGGCGAGAACGGCAGCTTGGCGGCGGGCAAGCCGCTGTGCTCCGTCATCCAGTTGACCGGACGCGGGTCCTGATATGCCGCGTAGATGACCATCCTGGCCGGCGTGCGCTTCAGCGTGTCGAGCACGTTCTTGAGATCGGCGCCGCTCGGCGGAATGCCGGGTTTGGGTTCGAGCGTGGCGACTTCATTCATGCCGAGCCAGTGATACATGTAGACCCAGCCCTTGTGTGCACTGACCACGGCCACACCTTTCAGCGGCGCGGCCTCGGCGGTCCACTTCGCCATCGCGGCCTGCCAGCGCGTGTCGAAGCTCGCGTAGCGCCGCGCGTAGTCGGCCTTGTCGGCTGGATCGAGTTCAGCGAGCTTGTCGGACAGCGGTCCGGCGACCCGCGCGATGTTTTCCGGCGAGGTCTGAATGTGCGGATTGCCGTAGGGATGCACATCACCGTCGGCGCGATCGAGCTTGGCCGGCACTTCCAGCATCTGCACATAGTGGCTGGCCTCGAAGTAGCCGGGCGCGCCCGGAATCACCTTCGGGTTGTTGCCCTTCTGGGCAAGCGGCGGCAACCAGCCGATCTCCAGTTCGGAGCCGGTACAGACGACCAGATCGGCCTGCCGGTATTTGGCGATCAGGCTCGGCCGCGGCTGGATCTTGTGGACATCCTGCAGCGCCGAGGTCGCGACGTAGACGTCGAGATGATCTCCGCCAAGTTCCTGCAGCAGCGCGCCCCATTCGGATTCGCAGGCGAACACCTTGAGTGCGGCAGCCGATGCGGTCTGGCTGAAGACGGCGCCGAGGCCGAGCACGGTGGCAATGAGATAAGGTTTCATGAGCGGACCTTCAGAACTGATGCGCCGGGTGTGAACCCATCGCGAAGATGTATTGGACGAGGATCTGGTTGTCGGCCTTGTCGTCGGGTCGCGACTCGTCGCGGTTGTATTGCAGGCGGATGCGCGAGAACTCGCTGTTCGAGAAATCGAGCATGGCCGACACGCGCTGCGGATGATCACCATCGTCGGCGAGCGTTTGCAGCGAGGTGCCGGCAACGGCATTGGCGACGCTGTTGTTCGCGTTCAGTCGGTCGTAGCGCAAACCGACGCGCCAGCGCTGCACGAACTGATAGATGCCCTGCACGTACCAGCCGAACTGCTTGCCGTCGTAGCGGCTCGCGTCGGCCGCGCCGTCCGGGTCGTAGACGACGGTGCCGTTCTCGCTGCGCCGCATCGCTTCGGCCTGCAGCACGAAGTTGCGGACTTCCGGATTGCCGTTCGGTGCCCATTTGTAGACGAAGTCGAGACCGTTGATGTGGCTCTTGCCGGTGAAGCCGGTGTCGGTATCCCCGTCGTCGCTGCGCCGGTCGTCGGACTTGCCGTCGTAGTGCCAGGCGCCGAGCCGCCACGATCCGGACAAGCCGATATCGCCACCGACGTGTGCGAACGCGGTCCAGGCCCCGACGCTGCTGCGGTCATCGCCGCCGGCCGGGAACGCCGCGCCGCGCAGACCTTCGGCGCCGAGTTCGACGAACAGATCGGTCGGCGCCAGCCAGCGAACCTGCACGCCGTCGTCGCCGAGCTGGCCGCCGAAAAACGCGCGGTAGACCAGTGGCGCGTCGGCGAAGTCCCAGGCGTGCGCGTGCACGTGATTCTGGTAGCCGATGTCGGAGAAGAAGCGGCCGAACTTCACGGCCAGACCGGCCGGCAACGCGAGCGTGTTGATGTAGGCCTCTTCGACGCTGATGTCGGCGTTGCCGTGACCATCATTCTCGACCGAGATCGCGGTCCAGCCGTGGAACTGATCGTCGATGTTGGCTTCGAGCGCCAGCTCGGTTTCACCGATCGAAAAGCCTTCCGGCGCGTAATCGGACTCGCCACCGAGCAGGGTGCCGGCGACGGTGGCCGGCGCGTCGGAACTGTAGTGGGCGTATTGGCCGTTGAGGATCAGGCTGATCTTCGGATTGAAACCGTTGCCAGACTGGGTCTGGGCAAATGCCAGCGCGGGCGCGCCGAGCAGCAGCACGGCAGCCGCGCTGCGTTTGTGCAGGTAGTGCATGTAAACCTCGTCGAGAAAATGAAAGCAGCAGGCGACGACCCCGCGTGGCGGAGTCGTGCTGGATCAGCAGTCAAACGAGGTTTTGTGGCGGTCCGCGGATGCGGTGGAGCGTGCGCGCTGCCGGCAGCAGCGCGGGGGCGATTTCAGGTGTCGGCGCTTCGCTGACGGCGAATTGCGAGGGCAGATGCAGGCTCGGCGCCAACGCGCTGCCGTCGAGACCCTGGCCGTGTGCGCAGATCTGGCAGGCGACATCGATGCGCAGTGCCGGATGCTCGAAGCTGTGCGCAAGCGACAGCCACTGACCGAGCGCGAGCGCGGCGGCGAGCAGGACGAATCGCAGATGGACGTGACGGCGCATGTGGTGACGATTCTAAACGCTGTCGCCCGTTGTACAAGTTGGGTGCCGCGCGCGTGCGCTCGCGGGATCAGCGTTTGTCCGATTCAGGGTCGGATTCTGCCACCGCCGGCAAGGTGTGACGGGTCGGCGCATGGGCCGGCATCCAGCCTGCGATCGACGGCAGGCGGCGGGTGATGTGGTAAGCGACATAGCTGAGGATCTGCCGGACCAGCGTGCGCTTTCTGGCTTCCTGTGGCTGGATCGCGCGACAGTGATGATCCATCAGGTCCTGGACGCTGCGGCGCAGCGTGTCAGCCAGGGGCGCGTCGCGCACGACCAGATTGGCCTCAAGATTCAGAAACAGGCTCAGCGGATCGAGGTTGCTGGAGCCGACCGTCGTCCAGTCATCATCGATCAGCGCGACCTTGGCGTGCATCGGCCGCTCGCAATACTCGTAAATCTTCACGCCGGCACGCAGCAAGTAATCGTGCAGCGTGTTGGCCGCCCACTGCACCCAGCGCATGTCCGGGTTGCCCTGCAGAATCAGGCGCACATCGACGCCGCGCCTCGCGGCCTGGCGCAGATCGCGCAACAGACGATAGCCGGGGAAAAAATACGCGTTGGCGATGATGATCTGATGCTTGGCGGCGCGGATGCCAACGCGATAGATGCGCTCGATGTCGGCACGATGCAGGCCGTTGTCGCGATACAGGAACGCGACCAGGGCGCTGCCGGCGCGGGACGCGGGCGGCGCGGATTCCGCCAGGCGCTGACGGCGACGCAACCACTGCCAGACCG
>DATCXY010000355.1:0-13139 GCA_036570585.1 Solimonas sp.
CGCTTGATCGAGCGATAGCGTGAATGGCGCCATCCGCACCAGACGCGCCGCCTGCAGCGCGGATGCTTCATGCGCCGACGATACCTGATCACCGAGAAACAGCATCGTGATGTGATAACGATCCGGCACGCTGGCGTACCCGGCCGGCTGCAGCTTGACCTTCAACTCGCGCGCAGCATCGTGGCATGCGCGGCGTACGCTCGCACTCGGCCATAACGCAAAGAAGAGTCGGTTGAGTTGCATCGTTTCGTGAGAGTGTGTGGCGCGACGCAGCGATTCTAGCGGCTGGCCTCAGCCGGCTTCACGAACGCGGTACAGCAGACCTTCCAGCGCCGACTGCGTGGCTTGTCGCCGCACATTCTCGCGACTGCCCTCGAAAAAGAAGCGGTGCGCCTCCGGACCATGGCCGCGGCGAATCCACGCGATCCACACCGTACCGACCGGCTTGTCCTCGCTGCCACCGCCTGGTCCGGCAATGCCGGTCACGGCCAGCCCCCAGTCGACCGGGCAAGCGCGCAGGATGCCGCGCGCCATCGCCGCCGCGCACTCGCCGCTGACCGCGCCATGCGCGCTGATCGTGGCGTCCGGCACCGCGAGCATCTCCATCTTCGCGAGATTCGAATAGGTCACGAGACCGCGTTCGAACCATGTCGACGAGCCCGCCAGATCGGTGATCTGCGCGGCGATCAGCCCGCCGGTGCAGGACTCCGCGGTCGCGAGCCATTCGCCGCGGGCCAGCAGGGTTTGCGCAATACGTTCGACGAGGTGATCACTCATGGGTTCGGTCCATGAACCAGGTGGCCGCACAGTCTACGCGGCATCGTCATCGCATCAGGGGCGCTGGAAGATTTCTTCCGCCATGCGGTCGGCGACCTGATGCGTCGACCGCTGTTCGCGCGCCGCGCGTTCGAAGATCTGCGTCAGCGTCAGACCAATGCGCTGCAGGTGCGCCTCGACCACCGGCGCGTGATATGCCGGGCCTTCGTAGTAAATGTCGATGATGCCGCCGGCATTGATGCAGTAGTCCGGCGCATACAGCACGCCGCGCGCGCTGAGCGCAGCACCGTGCGTGTCCGGCACCGCGAGCTGATTGTTGGCGGCGCCGGCGATGACCGTCGCTTTGAGCTGCGGAATCGTCGCATCGTTGAGAATCGCACCGAGCGCACATGGCGCAAACACGTCGACATCGAGCGCATGGATCGCATCCATCGTCACTGCAGTCGCGCCGAAGTCCTTGACGCAGCGCTCGACGGCCGGCGCATAAATGTCCGTGACCCACAGCTGGGCGCCAGCCGCATGCAGGTGTTGCGCGAGCCGGTAGCCGACGTTGCCGACACCCTGGATGGCGACGCGCAGCCCCTTGAGCTCGTCGCGATCGAACTTGTGACGCACTGCCGCCTGCAGGCCAATGAACACACCGAGCGCCGTCGCGGGCGACGGATCGCCGGTGCGGCCGGCGGCGACGGACTTGGCGTCCGCCAGCCCGCCGACGTGGCGCGTGACCTCCGCCATCAGGCGCATGTCGGCGACGCTGGTGCCGGAATCCTCGGCGACGACATAAGCGCCATTCAGCCGCTCGACGGCATAGCCCATCGCACGCATCAGTGCCGGGGTCTTGTCCTTGCGCGGATCGCCGATGATCACCGACTTGCCGCCACCCTGAGGCAGGCCCGCGAGCGCCGCCTTGTAGGTCATGCCGCGCGACAGCCGCAGGACGTCGGTCAGCGCTTCGGCTTCGCTCGCATATGGCCACATGCGACAGCCGCCGAGCCCCTTGCCGAGATTGGTGTTGTGCACGGCAATGATCGCGCGCAGACCGGTCTCGGCGTCGTGGCAGAAGCTGACCGTTTCGTGGCGGTCGAATTCGGGGTGCGTGAACAGCGTCATGAGTGGCCCGTGCGCTCTGGAAGAATCAGCGGCGATTGTAGCCAGCGCCGGCGCGACGACCAGTCGGTGGATTCCTCAGTCCGCGATGATCGTTACGGTATCGGTCGCGGGCATTGCCCGCCCAAGACCGGAATCTGGCGGCTTGAACGCTCGGCGCAGCAACTTGTTCAGAGTTTCCTTAAAATAACGAACTTCGATTCACTTTTTCATTCATGCGCTGCGCGCACGAGGAGTTCTCCCATGTCGTCTGATCCTGTCGTCATCACTGGCATTGCCCGCACCCCCATGGGCGGACTGCTGGGCTCGCTGTCGGGCTTCACGGCCAGCCAGCTCGGTGCGTACGCGATCAAAGCCGCCGTCGAGCGTTCCGGCCTCAAGCCGGACGACGTGCAGGAAGTGCTGATGGGTTGCGTGCTGCCGGCCGGTCAGGGCCAGGCGCCGGCGCGCCAGGCTTCGCGCGGCGCCGGCCTGCCCGACAGCGTCGTCTGCGCGACCGTCAACAAGGTCTGCGGCTCGGGCATGAAGACCATGATGATGGCACATGACGCGCTCGCGGCAGGCAGCGCCGACGTGGTCGTCGCCGGCGGCATGGAAAGCATGAGCAACGCGCCGTATCTGCTCGGCAAGGCGCGCAGCGGCTATCGCTTCGGCCATGGCGAACTCCTCGATCACATGGCCCTCGACGGCCTCGAAGACGCCTACGAAAAGCGCACGCCCATGGGCGCGTTCGCCGAACGCACCGCGGAGAAGTACGGTTTCACGCGTGAAGCGCAGGACGCGTTCGCAATCGAATCGCTGAAGCGCGCGAAGCAGGCCAACGAGGACGGCAGCTTCGAATTCGAGATCGTCAACGTCGAAGTCAGCGGCAAGAAGGGCACCGAGACGATCTCGCGCGACGAGCAACCGTTCAAGGCGATGCCGGAAAAAATCCCGACCTTGAAGCCGGCGTTCAAGAAGGACGGCACGATCACCGCGGCGAATGCCAGCTCGATCTCCGACGGCGCCGCCGCGACCGTGATGATGCGTCAGTCCGAAGCGACCAGGCGCGGCCTCAAGCCGATTGCGAAGATCGTCGCGCACGCGGGCGCCGCACGCTTGCCAGCGGAGTTCACGATCGCGCCGGTGCCGGCGATCAAGACCCTGCTCGACAAGGCCGGCTGGTCGGTCGCCGACGTCGATCTCTGGGAGATCAACGAAGCGTTCGCGATCGTGACGATGGCGGCGATGCAGGAACACAAACTGCCGCACGACAAGGTCAACGTGCACGGCGGTGCCTGTGCGCTCGGCCACCCGATCGGCGCGTCCGGCACGCGTATCGTCACCACGCTGATCGGCGCGCTGAAGAAGCGCGGCCTCAAGCGTGGCGTCGCGACGCTGTGCATCGGCGGCGGCGAAGCCACGGCGCTCGCGATCGAAATGCTGTAAGACTGCGCGCAGACGCGCCATGGCGTCGGGAGATCGGGGGATCTCGGCATGAGAACGACGCTATGCAACACCATGATCCGCACGCTGCTCGCGTGCGGATTTTTGTTTGTCGCCGCCTGCGACGACAGCAACAGTCGCTCCGCTGTCGGCGAGAGCGCGACCGATCCGGCGACGCTGTGCGTCGACAACCAGTGCGGCGAAAAGACCGTACTGCTGACGATCCCCAGCGCCGAGAACATCCTGTTCGCCGACGATGGCCGCCTGTTCGTATCGGGCGGCAGCAATGTCTTCGAGATCACGCGCGATGACGACGCCTATACCGCGACGGCGCTGTATGACGGCAGCTGCAATTTCACCGGCATGGCGATCGTCGGCGAGGCCTTGTACGCCGCCTGCTTCGACGGCCAACTCTACGCCGCGCAGCTCGACGCGCATCCGGCGCTGCAGCCGATCCACGACCTCGGTCTTGGCGCCCCGAACGGCTTGGCGGCCGGTCCCGATGGCACGCTGTTCATCAGCAACGGACCACTGGCGACCACTGCCCTGCCCAATCCGAAAATCGTGCGGCTGACGCTCGATCCGAATGATCCGTTTTCAGTCACCGAACAAAGTGACTGGACGCGCGCCGGTCTGCTCGCGCCGAACGGCCTGCAGATTCACGATCATGCCGTGTATGTCAGCAACACCGGGCTCGGCGGACTTGGCGAGATCCGTCGTTATCCGATCAACGACGATGGCAGCGCCGGTGACGGCACTCAGTTCGCAAGCCTGCTGAGCGTGCCCGACGACTTCAGCTTTGTCGGCGACGCCGTGCTCGCCGCGTATTTCGGAACCGGTCAGATCGCGCTGATCAGCGCGGAAGGAAACGTGCAGTCGACGACCGCGCTGCTGAGCTTCAGCTTTCCGTCGCAGGTCAAGCTCGGCCGGCCACCGCTGTTCGCGAGCGACGACATCCTCGTCACCGAGAAAGGTCTGCTCGGCGACAACAGTTCGTCGATCGGCAATCGCCTGTCGGTATTCCGTCGCAAGCCGGGTGCTTGAAAAACCTTTCGCTGCAGTTGCCGCTGCGAGCCAAAATCGTCAAACGCGCGCCGGGGCGCCATGGCATAACCGTGGTCCACGTCCGTCACCGTGCTGCTGCCGTGCTGCCGTGCAGCCCTGACATATCATGGTGACGCGCCAAAAATCCACGTCCACCAAGACCTCGTCCCCATGTCGCCACGCCTGTTCCGCCTGCTGATGAATCTGTATCCGCCATATCTCGGCACCGGTATCCGCGTCACGCGCGTCAGCGCCGACTTCGCTGAGATCGACGTACAGATGGGCTTGCACTGGTACAACCGCAACGCGCTCGGCACGCAGTTCGGCGGCAGTCTGTACGCGATGGTCGATCCGTTTCTGGTGCTGATGACGCTGCAGCAGATCGGCGACGACTACATCGTCTGGGACAAGGGCGCGCAGATCGACTTCGTTGCGCCGGGGCGCGGCACCGTCTACGCAAAATTCCGCATGCCGCGCGAGGAGATCGCGCGCCTGCAGAACGCGGCGGCGAGCGGTCAGGCAGTGCTGCCGCAGTATCCGATCGAAATTCGCGATGGCGACGGCAAACTCGTCGCCCGCGTGTTGAAGACACTGTACGTACGACGCAAACGCGATCGCGGCGACGCATGAGCGCACCCAAGACCTCGCTATTGTTCGTTACGACCGCCCTCTGCGAACTGGCCGGCTGCTACCTGCCGTATCTCGTGTTGCGCGAAGGCCGCAGCATCTGGCTGCTGGTGCCGGCGGCCGCAAGCCTCGCCGCGTTCGTCTGGCTGCTGACACTGCATCCGACCGCCGCCGGCCGCGTCTACGCCGCATATGGCGGCGTGTACATCGCCGTCGCGCTGCTGTGGTTGTGGCGCATCGATGGCGTGCGGCCGCAAGCCAGTGATCTGCTCGGCGCGGCACTGTGTCTTGCCGGCGCGGCGGTGATCGTGCTTGGCGCGCGCAGTCGCTGATGCTTCTACCATCCGCCACCCTTCTTTGATCGATGCCATGGCCCGCCTGATCCTGCAGTTCGCCGAAGACCAGTACTGCTACAAGACCACACTGACGGTGCGCATCACCGACATCAACGCGGCGAATCATCTCAGCAACGACGCAATGATCTCGATGATTTCCGAGGCGCGCGCGCGTTTCCTGTACGACTTCGGCATCACCGAACCGGCGACCGGCGATACCAGCGTGATCGTCACCGATCTGGCGACCACCTATCGCGCCGAAGCGCATGCGCGCGATCAGCTGCAGTTCGAGATCGGCATCACCGACATGAACCGCTACGGCGCCGACATCATCTTCCGCATCACGCGACCGGCCGACGGCACGCTGATCGCGATGGCCAAATCCGGCTTCGTGTTCTTCGACTATCCGGCATCGAAGGTGATGGCGATGCCGGAAAATTTCCGCGCCCTGTTTCCAAGCGCATCGAGCATCACCTGAAACTCCCGGGCAAGTCGTTCAGCCTGCCACGGCCAAAGGCGCGCGATCGGCACGGCGCAACGCGCGACCCACCAGCACACCGGCCAAACCGGTGATCGCCGCCGCCAGCAACATCGGCGCACCCGGCCAGTGCGGTGCACCGTCGCTGATGAACGTCGCGAAGACTTCGGTGAACACGATCGGCGCCAGCATGCCGGCGATGCCCATCATGCTGGCGTTGGCACCCTGCAACTGGCCCTGCTCGTCTTTGCCGACGCGCGCCGTCATCAAGGCCTGCAAGCCGGGATTGACCAATCCGAACAGCGCAAACACCGGTACCGCGGCGAGAAACCACGTCCCCGTCGGCGCGAGACCAAAACCGGCAAAGCCGAGCGTTGCGAAAATCAGACCGGTCAACAGCGTGCGGCGCTCGCCAAGCCGTGCGACTATCGGTCGCACCAGCGCGGCCTGCACGATGATGCTGCAGACGCCGGTGGCGGCCATCATCAGGCCAAGCGCGCGTGCATCCCAGCCATAGCGATAGCTGGCGTAGAGAATGCAGGTACTCGGCAGCACGTAGTGCGCGAACTGGAATAAAAAGTAGACCACCGACAGACCCGACAGCTCGGGATGCGAGCGCAGCAGTTTCAGCGCACCGACAGGGTTCGCGCGTGCCCACACAATCCTCGTAATCCGCCGCTCGCGGGGCAAGGATTCGGGCAGCACGAAAAAACCGTACAGAGCGTTCAACACCGCCAGCGCGCCGGCGATCATGAACGGCAGGCGCGGATCGTTATGGCCCAGCACACCGCCGAGCGCCGGCCCGAAGATGAAGCCGATGCCAAAGGCCGCACCGAGCATGCCGTAGGCAGCGGCGCGTTTTTCCGGGGCGGTGACGTCGGCGATATACGCGCTGGCCATCGAGAAACTCGACGCCGTGATGCCACTGACGACGCGGCCGACGAACAGCCAGATCAAGGTCGGCGCGTACGCCATGAACAGGAAATCGACGCCAAGACCGAAACACGACAGCAGGATCAGCGGCCGCCGGCCGTAGCGATCGGACATCGCCCCCAGCAGCGGCGAGAACATGAACTGCATCGCCGCCCAGGCCATGCTGAATACGCCATAGACCTGTGCCGCACGCGCGGTGTCGCCATTGAGGAACTGCTCGACCAGCTTCGGCAGCACCGGAATGATGATGCCGAACGCCAGCATGTCGAGCACGACCGTGACGAAGATGAAGATCAGTGCGCCGCGTCGCGCGGCGGGTGGTGTTGTGGTGTTCATGCGATATCCCCAAGCATGACGCGCAGTGTGCCGTGCCACGACGCCGGCGTCTGCTGCAAGCTGTCCGTGTCGCCACCGCCATTGGCAGCGCCCCGACGCATGCGCTAGCGTCGCGGCCTGTTTCGGGGAAACCGCTAGCGATGATGATGTTCTGGCGCAGCCTGTGGGTCTGGCTGTCATTCCGGTTGCGGGGCCCGCTTGATGCGCTAGGCACGAGCCGCCTGCAGCTGCGCGTTTGGCCGGGCGACATCGACATGAACCTGCACATGAACAACGGCCGCTATTTCTCCGTGGCGGATCTCGGCCGCCTCGATCTGGGCCTGCGCAGCCGCGTCTGGCTGCGCGCGTTCAAGCGCGGCTGGCGACCGATGGCCGGCGATTCGAATGCACGCTTTTCGAGTTCATTGCAGCCGTTCCGTCGTTACGAACTGCAGACCCGCACGCTCGGCTGGAACCAGAAATGGATTTTCTGCGAGCACCGCTTCGTCCGTGGCGACCGGGTCTGTGCGCTGGTTGTCGTGCGCTATCTGTTCGTCAGCAAGCGCGGCCCGGTGCCGCCTTCGAAAGTGATGGCGCTGTCCGGTGGAGAGCCGCAGACGCCGACGCTGCCCGACTGGGTATTGCGCTGGAGCGACACGCAAGACCGCATCACCGGCATCTTGAAAGCCGAATACGCCGCGCGCGCCTGACTTTAGTTCTCCGATCTTCTTTTTCGCATTGCCAGCAAGGGGAATACCTTGGCCAGCCCGACTTACCCGCATCTGCTGCAACCGCTGAATCTCGGTTTCACCAAGCTCAAGAACCGCGTGCTGATGGGTTCGATGCACACCGGCCTTGAAGATCGCAAGAAAAACTTTCCGCGCCTCGCGGCGTACTTCGCCGAGCGCGCGCGCGGTGATGTCGGCCTGATCGTCACCGGCGGCTTTGCACCGAACATCGAAGGCTGGCTGCTGCCATTCGCCTCGAAGTTGAGCACCAGCTCGTCGGCCCATGCGCACCGGCCGATCACGCAAGCCGTACACGACGAAGGCGGCAAGATCGCGCTGCAGATCCTGCACGCCGGCCGTTACGGCTATTCGCCGCTGTCGGTATCGGCATCGCGGATCAAGTCGCCGATCACGCCGACGACGCCGCGCGAACTGTCGGTGCGCGGCATCGAACGGCAGATCAAGGCCTACGTGCGCTGCGCGCAGCTCGCGCGCGAAGCCGGCTACGACGGCGTCGAAGTGATGGGCTCCGAGGGATATTTCATCAACCAGTTCCTCGTCAGCCACACCAACAAGCGCAATGACGATTGGGGCGGCTCGTGGCCGAACCGCATGCGCCTGCCGGTCGAGATCGTCACGCGCATGCGCGAGGCGGTCGGCAAGGACTTCATCATCGTCTACCGGCTGTCGATGCTCGATCTGATTCCCGACGGTCAGCGCTGGGAAGAAGTCGTCGAACTGGCGAAGGCGATCGAGAAAGCCGGTGCGACCATCATCAACACCGGCATCGGCTGGCACGAGGCGCGCATCCCGACCATCGCGACCTCGGTGCCGCGCGGCGCATTTGCATGGGTCACGCAGAAGATGCGCGGCGAGATCGGCATTCCGCTGTGCACGACCAACCGCATCAACGATCCGGCGGTCGCCGAGCAGATCCTCGCCGACGGACAGGCCGACATGGTGTCGATGGCGCGGCCGTTGCTCGCCGATCCGGACTTCGTCAAGAAAGCCGCGCAGGGCCGTGCCGACGAGATCAACACCTGCATCGCCTGCAATCAGGCCTGCCTCGATCACGCATTCCAGCTGAAGATGGCGAGCTGTCTCGTCAATCCGCGCGCGTGCCATGAGACCGAACTGAACTACACGCCGGCAGCGAACAGGAAGCGCATCGCCGTCGTCGGTGCCGGCCCGGCCGGCCTCGCGACCGCGACTGTGCTCGCCGAGCGTGGTCACACCGTCGAACTGTTCGATTCGGCGAGCGAAATCGGCGGCCAGTTCAACATGGCCAAGCGCGTGCCCGGCAAGGAAGAGTTTCACGAGACGCTGCGCTACTTCCGTCGCAAGCTCGAAACGACCGGCGTGAAGGTGAAGCTCGGCACGCGCGTCAGCGCACAGCATCTGCTCGCCGGCCAATACGACGACATCGTGCTCGCAACCGGCGTGACGCCGCGCAATCCGAAGATTCCCGGTCAGGCCGAACAGGAGCAGACCGGCAAGGTCGTGAACTACATCGACGTGCTGCTGCACGACAAGCCGGTCGGCCCGCGCGTCGCCGTGATCGGTGCCGGCGGCATCGGCTTCGACGTCTCCGAATTTCTCGTCGAAGCGGGGCATTCACCGACGCTGGACCTGGCGATGTGGAATCGCGAATGGGGTGTCGCCGATCCGGCTACCGCGGTCGGCGGCCTGAGCAAACCCGAAATCGCACCGCCGGCGCGGCAGGTGACGCTGCTGCAGCGCAAGGCCGAATCGCTTGGCAAACGGCTCGGCAAGACCACCGGCTGGATCCATCGCACGACGCTGAAGAAGAAGCAGGTCGAGATGATCGGCGGCGTCAACTACGAAGCGATCGACGAACGCGGCCTGCTGATCAGCTACGGCGACAAGCGCGAGAAGGCGACGCTGCTGGAAGTCGACACCATCGTGCTCTGCACCGGCCAGGAACCGTTGCGCGAGCTCGCCGAGCCGCTGCGTGCCGGCGGCGCAAACGTCCACATCGTCGGCGGCGCCGATGTCGCCGCCGAGCTCGACGCCAAGCGCGCGATCGACCAGGGTTCGCGGCTGGCGGCGACGCTGTAGCGCGAAAACTGACGACGGCCTGACACGGTTCGCCAAGGCCGGCGCATGCGGGTTATGGTCGGACATTCCCCATCGGAGTCCGCCATGTCAGTCGTCACGCGCGCCTTGTTCACCGGTCTGTTGTTGACGTCCTTGTCTGCCGCCGCAGTCGACGTGCCCGCGCTCGAATCTGCCGTCGACAGCCCCGCGCGCGCCGACGCGCAACGCGCCCGCGATCCGTATCGCCATCCGCTGCAGACGCTGGAATTCTTCGCCATCGCGCCGGACATGACGGTCGTCGAGATCTGGCCGGGATTGACCGGCTACACCGACATCCTCGCGGCGTATCTGCATGACGCCGGTCACTACATCGCGGCCATTCCGGCCGCGAGCCTGCCGACCGCGAGCGAATATACGAAGAAAGGCGTCGCCGCTTACGATGCCAAGCTCAAGGCCGATCCGGCGCGTCTCGGCAAAGTCACGGTCAGCGAATTCGCGCCGCCACAACGTACCGACATCGCACCGGCCGGCAGCGCCGATGTCGTGCTGACGTTTCGTAATGTCCACAACTGGATCGGCGGCGGTTTCGAACAGCAGGCCTTCGATACGTTCTACAAGGCGTTGAAACCCGGCGGCACGCTCGGCGTCGTCGAGCATCGCGCCAAGCTGGGCAGTACGCTCGAACAGATGAAGGACAGCGGCTACGTCAACGAGGATTACGTGATCGCACTGGCACGCAACGCCGGCTTCGAGTTGGCGGCGCGCTCGGAGATCAACGCCAATCCGAAGGACACGAAGGATTATCCGAAAGGCGTCTGGACGCTGCCGCCGACGCTACGGCTCAAGGATCAGGATCGCGATAAATATCTGGCGATCGGCGAGTCTGATCGCATGACGCTGAAGTTCGTGAAGCCGGAAGACGCGCGACGCTGAAAACGCTTTCGCAATTTCCTGCAGGAGCGGTCCATGGCCACGACCTCGTCAGGGTCGCGGCCATGCGCCGCTCCTACACAGGCGTTGGCTGTTGCCTCACTCGAACACGAAGCTGTCGACCGGCAGCTTGGTCAGCGACTTGCTCGGCTTCAGCATCGAGCTGGCGTGGCCCTTGGCGCGCGGCAGCAGATGATCGAAATAGAAGCGCGCGGTCGCGAGCTTGGCCTTGTAGAACTCAGGCGATTCGCTGCCGCCCTTGGCGAGCTTGCCGCTCGCAACGGCCGCCTGCAGGCCCCAGAAATACGCCATCGTCACGTAGCCTGAATACATCAGGAAGTGGTGGCTGGCGGCGCTGACCTGATCACGATCCTTGCGCGCCATCAACATGATGCGCATCGTCAGCACGTTCCATTCGGCTGCATAGCGTGCCAGCGACGTCGCGTAGCGGCGCATCTTGGCATTGGTCATGTGCTCGACGGCGAACTTGGCGATCATGCCGGTGAATTCGCGCACGGCACCGCCGCGCGTCATCACCAGCACCTTGCGGCCAAGCAGGTCGAGCGCCTGGATACCGGTCGTGCCTTCATAGAGCGTGGCAATGCGCGCATCGCGCACGATCTGCTCCATGCCGTGTTCCTTGATGTAGCCGTGGCCGCCGAACACCTGCATGCCGTGGTTGGCCGCTTCCAGACCCATCTCGGTGAGGAAGCCTTTCATGATCGGCGTGAAGAAGCCGAGCTTGTCGTCCCAGTATTTGTACTTCTTGGCATCGTTTTCGACGATGCCGTTGGTCATGTGGTCGGCGTACTGCGCGGCAAAGTAGATCATCGCGCGGCCACCTTCGGCGACGGCCTTCTGCGTCAACAGCATGCGGCGCACGTCGGCGTGATGGATGATGGCGTCGGCGACCTTGTCCGGCTCCTTCTTGCCGGACAGCGCGCGCATCGAGCGGCGCTCCTTGGCATACGCAAGCGCACCCTGGAATGACAACTCGGCATGGCAAACGCCCTGCACCGCGGTGCCGATACGCGCGGTGTTCATGAACGTGAACATCGCTTCGAGACCCTTGTTCTCTTCGGCGATCATGTAGCCGATCGAATTCTCGAAGTTGATGACGGCGGTCGCCGACGCCTTGATGCCCATCTTGTGTTCGAGCGCGCTGCAGACAACATTGTTGAATTCACCGACCGTGCCGTCGGCATTGGCCCGCATCTTCGGCACGATGAACAGCGAGATGCCGCGCGTGCCGGCCGGTGCATCCGGCAGGCGCGCGAGCACCACGTGCACGATGTTCTCGGCCAGATCATGTTCGCCGGCGGAGATGAAGATCTTGGTACCGGTGATCCTGTAGCTGCCGTCGGCCTGTGGCTCTGCGCGCGTCTTGACCTGGCCGAGATCGGTGCCGCACTGCGGCTCGGTCAGACACATGGTGCCGGTCCAGCGCCCTTCGGTCAGCGGCGGCATGTAGCGTTTTTTCAGATCGTCGGACGCGTGCTGCATGATCGTGTTCATCGCCCCGAGCGACAGACCCGGATACATGTTGAACGACCAGTTCGCGGTGCCCATCATTTCGGTCTTGAACACCCCCATCGACATCGGCATGCCCTGGCCGCCGTATTCGGCCGGGTGCGAAAGCCCCTGCCAGCCGCCAGCGACATATTGCGCGTAGGCTTCCTTGAAGCCCTTCGGCGTCGTCACCGCGCCGTCGTCGATGCGGCAGCCTTCCTCGTCGCCGGACAAGTTGATCGGCGCAAGCACTTCCTCGCAGAACTTCGCGCATTCATCGAGAATCGCGCTGACGGTATCCGGATCGGCATCCTTGCCGTTCGACAGCGCCGCGTAATGTGCGGGATAGTCGAAGACTTCATTCATCAGAAAACGGACGTCGCGCAGGGGCGCTTTGTAGGTAGGCATGGGGTTCAAACCGCAGTAGTGGACACGCCCATCCTGCACGCACCGGGCCGCTGCGGCATTGGCCTGAGCGACCCGCGCCACAGGCATTTCCGCAGTTCGCTGCGGTTCATGTTGGCCACCGCAAGCTAGCGCACGGCATGCTGTACGGCGATTTCAATGGGGACCCGGCGATGACATCTTCGACAAATGACGGCTCGATTCCCGCACGCGAACTCGAATCCGCCGATGGCGCACGCGCGCGCATCAGCCCGCACGGCGCCCACTTGATTTCCTGGATTCCGGAACACGGCGGCGAGCGCCTGTAGCTCAGCCGTAAAGCCAAGGCCGGTGCCGGACAGACGATCCGCGGTGGTGTGCCGGTGATCTTTCCGCAGTTCGCATTTGAAGGGCCGTTGCCGAAGCACGGCTTCGTCCGCACGATGTCGTGGACCGAGCTGGCGCATGGCCGGCGCGACGACGGCGCCG
>DATCXY010000356.1:0-2217 GCA_036570585.1 Solimonas sp.
GATGGCTTGTGCGCGAATGCCGCGTTCCAGGTCAACGGCAACTGCGTCATCGATCGCAGCGAGCTGTACTACGACGGCAATTCGCAGGGCGGCATCATGGGCGGCTCACTGGTCGCACTGTCGCCGGACATCCGCGCCGGCGTGCTCGGCGTACCGGGCATGAACTACTCGACGCTGCTGCAGCGTAGTGTCGACTTCGACACCTACGCGGCATTCCTCTACGCCTCGTACCAGAATTCGCTCGATCAGGCGATGGTGCTGTCGCTGATCCAGATGCTGTGGGATCGCTCGGAAGCCAACGGCTATGCCGCGCATCTGCGCGCCGACAATCCGCTGCCGAACACATCGCCCAAACGCGTGCTGCTGCACCCGTCGTTCGGGGACCATCAGGTCAGCATGTACACCGCGGAAGTCGAGGCCCGCACGATCGGCGCGCGCATTCACTGCCCGGCCGTTGTCGGCGGCTCGGACCCACAGCGCGGCGACAAGGTGCAGCCCGGCGTCAATCCGGCCGTCGTCGCTGAAATGGCCGCGTTTCCGGCACTGAGCTTCGGTCGCCGCCATCCGGACGACGAGCCGTATTACGGCATCGACTGTCTCGGCAGCGGCGCCAGCAAAGGCTCGGGATTGGTGGTCTGGGACAGTGGCCCGCTCGTGCACGCTGACGGCTCGCCGTCTGACACTGGCGTCGCGCCCCCGCCGATCGACAACCGGCCACCGCGTCCGGAGTTCGGCTACGGTGCCGACCCGCACAGCTTCCCGCGCTCGACACCGGAAGCACGCGCTCAGAAATCGGAATTCCTGAAGCCGGAAGGCCGCATCGTCGATACCTGCGGCGGCAAGCCCTGCGCGACGCGCGGCTTCGATACCTCGCCACCCTGATGGGTCGCGGTCGCGCGCAAGGCGCACTCCTACAAATATGTCGTGTAGGAGCGCGCTTTGCGCGCGACCCGCTTCACTCCTCGCGCGCGATCGCCCGGTAGCCGATATCGCGTCGGTACTGCACTCCGTCCCAGCGGATCTGCTCGACTGCGGCGTACGCCTGCCGCTGCGCCTCGCGCACGTCCGCCCCGCGCGCCACCACACACAGGACGCGACCACCGCTGGTGATCGCAGCACCGTCATCGCGCAGCGTGGTGCCCGCGTGAAACACCTTTGCCATGCCCAAGTCCGCCTCCAGGCCGCGGATCACATCGCCCTTGCGAATCGCCCCCGGATACCCGCCAGCGGCCATCACCACGCCGAGGCTCGGTTGCGGATTCCACTGCGTCTGCACGCGATCGAGCTGGCCGTCGACCGCCGCTTCGAGCAGATCGAGCAGATCGGAATCGAGGCGGAACAGGATCGGCTGGGTTTCCGGATCGCCCATGCGCACGTTGAATTCCAGCACACGCGGCACCCCGCGCGAATTGATCATGAGACCGGCATAGAGAAAGCCGGTGAATGACGCGCCCTCGGCGGCCATGCCGCGCAAGGTCGGTTCGATCACCTCCCGGCACGCCCGCGCATGGATCTCCTCGGTCACCACCGGCGCCGGCGAATACGCCCCCATGCCACCGGTGTTCGGGCCGGTATCGCCGTCGCCGATCCGTTTGTGATCCTGCGAGGTCGCCATCACCACATACTGCTGGTCGCTGGCGACGACGATGAAACTCGCCTCTTCGCCATCGAGAAAATCCTCCACCACGACGCGCGCACCAGCTTGGCCAAGCATCGTGCCGCCGAGCATCTCGCGGACCGCGGTCTGGGCCTGCTCGACGGTTTCCGCAACGACGACACCCTTGCCCGCCGCCAGACCATCGGCCTTGACCACGATCGGCGCACCGCGTTCGGCGATGTACGCCAGCGCCGGTTCGATCTCGGTAAACACGCGATATTGCGCGGTCGGAATCGCGTGGCGTTCGAGGAACGCCTTGGTGAACGCCTTCGACGCTTCAAGCTGCGCGGCGGCCTGCGTCGGCCCGAAGATGCGCCGGCCCGCAGCCTGGAACGCATCGACGACGCCAAGCGCAAGCGGCGCTTCAGGGCCCACCACCGTGAAGTCGATCTGCTCGTCCCGCGCCAGTTTCAACAATCCCGGCACATCGTCGACCGCAACGTTCACGTTGCGGCATCTGGCTTCCCGCGCGGTCCCCGCATTGCCGGGCGCGACCAGCACTTCGGTGACGCGCGACGACTGCGCCAGCTTCCAGGCCAGCGCATGTTCGCGACCGCCGC
>DATCXY010000357.1:0-7882 GCA_036570585.1 Solimonas sp.
GCTGGAGCTTTCCGGAAAACTACCTGCTGTTCGAAGCCGATGCCGGCAACGCGCTGCTGCCCGGTTTTCCGCGCTTCGCGAAGAATCGCCTGGCCGCGTATGTCGCGAGCACATTGCGCGGCTACCTGCCATCGGTCGGCGTGGTCCCGGCGCAATTTGCAATGATGGAGCGCTGGACCGAAAACATGCTCGATGCGCTCGATCGGCATTTCGCGATCTTGCCGTTTTTGCTCGGCAGCAAGCCGTCGATCGCCGATTTCGCGCTGCTCGGGCCGATGTACGGTCATCTGGGTCGTGACCTGATGCCGAAGCGCACGCTAGTCGATCCGCGGCCGCACCTGAAAGCCTGGGTTGAACGCATGAATGCGCCGCAACCGGGCGCCGGCGAATTCCTTGCGAACGACGAGATTCCGGCAACGCTGCAGCCGCTGTTCGACGCACTGTTCGGCGAGTTCTGGCCGATGCTGGTCGGCATTCGCGACGAGCTGCAGCGTGCGTTGCCGACGCTGTCGCCGCAGCGCAAGCGTTTGCCGCGCTCGCTCGGCCAGATCGAGTTTCCGATGGGGCCGGACCGGTTCCGGCGTGATGCGATGCCGTACACGCTGTGGATGTTCCAGCGCGTTCAGGACCACTGTGCGCAACTCGACGCCACGTCGCATGCGGCCGTCGATGCCTGGCTGAATGAACAGGATGCCGGGCAAGCGCTGCAGCTCGAGATCGGCGTGCGACTCCGGCGCACCGGCCTGCATGTGATGGTCGAGCACTGAGTCGCGATGTCGTATCGCGTCTATTTGTCGGATGTTTCGTATTTCAGCGGCAAGCTCGAGGGCGCGCTGCGTGCCAAACGCATCGACTATGAGCGCCGCTTGATTACGCCTGGCGTCCTGCTCGACGAGGTATTGCCGAACACCGGCTGGATGAAGGTCCCGGCGCTGCGGCGCGAAGACGGCCTGTGGCTCGCCGATACGACGCCGTTGCTGCGCTGGCTCGATGCCGAGCACCCCGAGCGCGCCCTGATTCCGCGTGATCCGTATCGCGCGTTCATGTCGATGCTGATCGAAGACTACTGCGACGAATGGCAGTGGCGGCCGGCGATGTTCTGGCGCTGGGCCTGGCCGGACAATGCGCGCTATCTCGGTTCGCGACTCGGGGCGGAGTTGGCGCGCGGCAGCGTGCAACCGGCCTGGGCCGTCGGCCTGTATTTCCGCCGTCGCCAGCAGCGCATTTACCTGCGCGGCGACGGCGTCACGCGTGACAACTTCGATGCGATCGCCGCGCTGTATCCGCAGGCCTTGCGCTGGCTGGAAGCCCTGCTGGCGAACCGCCGCTACTTGCTGGGCGATCGGCCGAGCCTCGTCGATATCGCCTGGTTCGGGCCGATGTTTCGCCACTACGCACAAGACCCGCGACCGGCGGCATTGATGGCCGAACAGGCGCCGCGCGTCTGGGCCTGGGTCACACGCCTGTGGAACAGCGGCCGCGAGGATTGGCGCGAGACGCCGCTCGAAGACTTTGCTGATCCTGCCTGGGACGCCGTGTTTGCCGATATCGGCGCAGCGTATCTGCCGTATCTGCATGACAACGCAACGGCGGCGAAGATGGGCACGCCGCATTTCGACGGCCAGTACGCCGGCATCCGTTACCGACGCTTGCCAACAGTTCGCTACCGCGCGCGTTGCCTGCGCACGCTGCAGCTCGCGTATGCCGGCCTCGATCCGGCCGTACGCGCATGCGTTGACGCGCGGCTCGCTGCACATGCAATCGTTATTCATCTGCAACAGGCCGGTAGCGCAGCGGCGTTTGAGCCGATCGCGGAGGCTGAGGGCAAGGCCGCGGCGCGGCTGAAACTGCACCAACGCCTGCGCTTTTATTTCTCCGGTACACCATGGGATCCCGCCGCATGACGACCGCATCCGTCTATCGTCTCGTCGGCTGCAATCCGTCGCCGTTCTCGCGCAAGCTGCGCGCGATCCTGCGCTACCGGCGTCTGCCGCATGTATGGATCGTCGGCACCGCCGACACCGTGCCGGAAGTCGCGCACGTGCGGCCCAGGCTGGTGCCGATCCTGCGCATGCCCGACAGTGGCGAGTGGCAGATCGATACCACGCCGCTTGCGCATCAACTTGAGGCACGCCATCCCGGCGAGCGCTCGATCGTGCCGCCGGATGCGGCCGACGCTTTCGTCTGTCACCTGATCGAGGATTTCGCCGACGAGTGGGTGACCAAGATGATGTTCCACTACCGCTGGACCGACGATGCGACCGCGGACTGGGCTTCGCACTGGATCGTCCGCGACGCGATGCCGAAGCTGCATGGCGCTGCACACGACAGCGCCGCCAAGTTCTTCCACGACCGCCAGCGCAGTCGCATGGCAATGGTCGGCTGTACGCCGGACAACGCGCCGCTGATCGAAGCGGGTTACGAACGTCTGCTCGACATCCTTGCACCGCACGTTGGCGGCGCGCGCTATTTATTTGGCAGCCGGCCATCGCTCGCCGACTTCGCGCTCTATGGCCAACTCGCACAGCTGACGATCGACCCGCAGCCGCAACGCATCTGCCGCGAGCGAGCGCCGGTCGTCGAAAGCTGGGCGATCACGCTCGATGATGCGTCCGGGATCGACGGCGAGTGGCAGCCGGAGAAAGCGGCCGGCGTGCGCGAAGCGCTGCTGGAGATGATTGGCGCCGAATACCTGCCGTTTCTCGCGGCCAATGCCGAAGCGCTGGCGAACGGTGTGGACGAGGTCGCGCTGCAGATTCGCGGCCGACGCTACGCACAGACGCCGTTCGCCTATCAGGGCAAGTGCCATGCGGAGATTCGCACGTGCTGGGCTGCGCTCGATGCCACGGCACGCGCGACGCTGGTGCCGCTGCTGAAACGCACCGGTTGCCTGGCGTATCTCGGCGACTAGAAAACCAATGCGGTTGTTGTAGGAGCGCCCCATGGGCGCGACAAGCTTCGGAGCTGAGCGGGTCGCGCCTCTGGGACTCTCCTGCAAGAGAGATCAGGACGTGATGCAGCGCGTCTAGAACACGTACGCCACGAACGCCGATACATTGTCGCGGTCACGCAGACGATTGCGTGTGCCGGCGCCGGCGAACACCTGGTAGTTCACGCCCACGGTCCAGTCCGATTCGAATTCGACGGTGACGCTGCTGATCAGTACCTTGCGGCCTTCGACGAAGTTGACGAGCGGCGCCGGCGAGGTGCCGTGCAGATCCTGGAACCAGATGAAGGTGGGGTTGACGGTGATGCCGCCGGGCAAGCCGTCGTAGGTGAGACGCAGCAGACTGCGGTAGCCGTACGAGAACGCATCGGCGAAGCCTTTGGTCATCTGCGTCGGATTGACGCGACGCGTGTCGGGCTGGCCATCGATGGTGCCGGTGCCGTCGGCACCCGGTGACGGATGCGTGCGATCGCCGGCACCTTCGAAATACAGTTCACCGCGATGCGGCATGCCATGCACGTACATCGCGCCGCCTTCGATCACCCACAGGATCTGTGCCGCACCGATCGGATTGTTGGCGAAGGTGCCGATGCCGGTCAGCGTCAGTTGCGAGACGCCGAGCCGCTCATAGCCGCGCACATAGTCGCCGGCCTTGATCGTCTGGTTGCGATAGCGGCTGAGAAAATCCGGTACCGCATTGTCTTCGCCCGGCAGCGTGAAGATCGCGCCGCCGGGGAGCTTGTTGAGCAGCCCCTGCTCCAGATTCTGCAGCGGCTGGGCGAGGGCGCCGGGCAGTGCCGACAGCAGCGCCGGATCGGTGACGGTATTCAGGCCGATCGGAATGTCCTGCGCCGGGAATGCCGGGCCCAGCGTGGCAAACAGCACGTCCGATTGCAGGATCTGCAGCGGCTGGTTGGGTCGATAACCGTATTCGCCGGAAACCGCCCAGCTGCCGATGTTGGTGTTGAAGCTGATGCCGTAGAGCTGGATGTTTTCCGGATAGTCGAGAAACAGCGTCGCGGTGTCGACCGGCAGCGGTTCCTTGCCGATTGGATTGAATGCGGCATTGAAGCCCTGGCAGGCGACGAACGCACCGACGAAGCCGGGCAGCGCCGCATCGCGCGTACAGCTGGCATCGGCGGCAATACCGCTGACCAGCGGATAGCGGCTGTGATAGTGCAGATAGTGCAGCGCGATCTCGGTGCCGTTGTTGAGCCAGTCGGCGAGATAGTTGAGGCGAAAGCCATACTGGCCCTGATCATGCGGTGCGCCGAAGTTCTCGCCAGGCACGTAGATCGTGCGCGTCGATTGCGAGATCAGCCCGGTCAGTCCGGCGGGCCTGAATTCACGATCCGGATCTTCGTTGTAATTGCCGAGGCCCAGAATTGCATAGTTGCCGCGACCGGCGATGTCGTTGGTCGACAGCAGGCTGCCGGACGCCGGCAGCCTGGCGCCACGCCATGCGATCTGGTAGACCGCTTCAAATGCCAGCGTATCGGTCAGCGTCAGGTCGGCGACCGCGAGTGGCGTTGCCTGCTGCAGCTGGCTTGGCTCCGAACCGGGCATGCCGAGCACTGGCGCGTCGAGCGGATTGAATTCCGACAGCGTATTGAACTGCACGAGATTGGCTTCGCCCCAGTTCAGCAGCTGATTGCCGACCTTCAGCAGCAATTCGCGATCGCCGATCTGGAACGGACGCGCGACATACAAACTGCCGAGCCGGGAGCCGGATGCGTAGAGATGTTCGATCGCGCCGGCGCGCGGTGAACGCGCGGACTGGAAGCGCGTGTCGGCGTGGGTTTCATCGAAACTGGTATTGACCAGATCGTGAAAGAACAGGCCGGAGGCCTCGAGCTGCCAGCCATTCCACAGCAGGTCGAGCTTGGGACGCAACTGGAAGATCGCAGCGGTCGGATCGCCGCGATCGTAGTTGAGATTGCCGTTGTCCTCGTTGACGCCGGAGAACGCGCCGCGTGCGTCGACCAGTCGCTGGTTTGGCGCGGGATTGCCGGTCTGCGACTGGCAATCGTCGGCCGCGCACAGATCCTGCTGGCCCGGCACCGCGAGCTTGGCGATCAGGCGCTCGTCGCGATGTTGTACGCGCATGGCAGCGCCGAACGAGATGCGCGTGTTGAGCGTGCCCGTGACCGGGCCGGCATCAAAGTCCAGCGCCTGCGCAGGCAGCGCCGTGAAGCCGAGCAGTATCGCGATGATTGATCGCCGCATGTTTCTCCCCTGAGTGTGTCGGCTTCCCGTGCCGGCCCGCAGCGTTCGTTGCGCCGCTTGACGCCAGATTTACAGGCTGTAAAGTTTATACATCAAAAGCGCGCGTGCAAGTACATCGCGTGAGTGACGGAGGCGATATGCGTTACGGCAAGAAAGGGTTTCTGGTAGTGCTGGCGTTGGCCGGCTTGCTGCCGATCGTGGCCGCGGCGGCGACTGCGGCCGAAGCTGCGAAGCTGGGACACGAACTGACGCCGGTCGGCGCCGAGGCCGCCGGTAATGCTGCGGGCACGATCCCGGCTTGGGAAGGTGCCAAGCGCTTCCGGCCCGAACAGCTGAAAGTGACCTACAGGCAACTGGAAGATTTGCGCGATCGCCAGCCGGCGGCGCTGGCCGGCTTGCTGGCACCAGATCGCATTGTCGACAAGCCGCTGTTCGTGATCACGCGCGCCAACATGGCCCAGTACAAGGCACAGCTGACGGCGGGCTATCGCGCCCTGTTTGCGCGTGACGCCGATTACCAGATGCGGGTCTACCCGAGCGTGCGCGCGGCATTCCTGCCGGACACCGTGAACGCGGCAACGCGCGAAAACGCGACCACGGCAAGCCTGGAAGGCACGGATAGACCGAGCGGTGCGCGCCTCGGCGTGCCGTTTCCGATTCCGAAAAATGGCGCCGAAGTGATCTGGAATCACAAGCTGAAATTCCGCGGCAACGCGGTTCGTCGCTTCAACAATGAGGTGATCGTTGCGCAGGATGGTACGTATCAGCTGGCGCGCATCATCGAGGACGTGAAGTTCAAGTACGGCAACCTCAAGGCGCCGGCGCCGCTCAGCGAAGGCATCATCCTCTATTACCTGCAGGAAGTGCTGTCGCCGCGACGCATCGCCGGGCAACTGCTGCTGGTGCATGAAACCACCGATCAGACCGTAGGCGGCCGCAACGCCTGGCTGTACAGCCCCGGCCTCGGTCGCACGCGGCGCGCGCCGAACGTCGGTTACGACAATCCGAAGACGTCGGCCGACGGTCTGATGTTCAACGATCAGACCGACATGTTCAACGGCGCGCTCGACCGTTACAACTGGAAGCTGCTCGGCAAGCGCGAGATGTACATTCCGTACAACTCGACGCGCATCGTGTCGCCGGACGCGACCTACGACAAGGTGATCCGTCGCGGGCACATCAATCCGGAATACGCGCGCTACGAATTGCATCGCGTCTGGGTGGTCGAGGCGACGCTCAAGGCCGGTCTGCGCCACGCTTTCAGCAAGCGCGTGTTCTATGTCGACGAGGACAGCTGGAGCATCGCGGCGGTCGACTGCTATGACGGTCGTGGCCAGCTCTGGCGATTCCAGGAAGCGCACTTGTCGACGTTCCCGTTCGTGCCGGTGACGACGGGCAGTCCGGAAGTGCATTACGACCTGCCGAGCGGGCGCTACTTTGTCACCGGCAGCTTCGCCGGTGATGCGTATCCGGATTTCGGCATCGAGCTGGAAGACAGTTATTTCCGGCCGCAGACACTCGCGAGCCGAAAGCTGAAGAGATAAGCAAAGCGGTTGGGGGATCTGGGGGAAGTTGGGGGTGTGGGGGAAGGGCGCTCGGCCGACCGTCAGGGTCGGCCGAGCCGCTCGACCATCTGACCGAAAAGCGTCACGCCACGCTTGCGGCTGATATCGCCGTCCCGCACCAGCTGGCGCATGCCCCAGAACGCGATCACCATCATCCACGCATACGCTTTGGCGTCGGCTTCCTTCAAGCCGAGTTCCTTGCGGACCAGCGGCGTCCAGATGCCGGTAATGACTTCGCGCATGCCGCGCCGCATCTGATCGAGCTCATTGGTCGCCGAAGCAGTGCCGGCGATCAGCTGCCAGAGCGCATCCGCGCGCCCTGGGGGCAGATCGAGCGTGACGGCCTCGGCCGCCGTAGCCGCCTCCGCAATGCTGCCCGGATGCGCGGCGATCGACGCCTGGGTGCCGAGCATGATGTCGGTGAAGATGTGCCACGACGTATCCGCCAGCAGCTTGTCCAGGCTCGGGAAATGCTGGTAGATCAACTGACGGCTGGTACCGCCCTGTTCGGCCAGCGCACTCATCGTCAATGCGGTCCAGCCTTCACGTTCGACGATACCGGCGGCCACGTCCAGCAGCGTCTGCCGCCGCAGATCGCGGCTCAGATAGGCGCGCTTGGCTGGCGGCTTGCGCTTCTTCGGGATGGCGACGCGACGTGTTGGCATCGAAGGCTTCAATTCAAATATGACAGGGTGACAATATCATCCCACGTTGATGCTGCGGCGTGTCCAGCCTTTCGTTCATCGTGCATGCGGGTAGTGGTGGTGGCGCTGCAGACGTCGACAAGCGACGGCGCATTTCCGAGCGAATCACGTCGGTCGCCGCGAGCGTAGACCGCGTCGGCAGCAGTTGTTGTGCGTAAAACGCAGCGCGCGGACGGCGATCTCGCTACAATCCGCTCGCCGTGAACGACAGCACCAACAAAAAAACGGCCGCCAGGGCCGTTTTCCAGTGCGCAATATTTGCGCTATGCGGTTCTGATGAATTGAATCGTCAGAACCTGATTGGTGCCGAGAAGAGGACTCGAACCTCCACGGTGTTACCCGCTAGTACCTGAAACTAGTGCGTCTACCAATTCCGCCATCTCGGCATTTCTCTTAAGCCATCGCAACGAGTTGCGGCTGGCGTCAAGGGCGCGCATTGT
>DATCXY010000358.1:0-2018 GCA_036570585.1 Solimonas sp.
CGGATGCGCCGCAGGCTCCGACCTCGCAGACGCTGCCGGACGCTCCAGCGTCACAACCCTGATTTCGCAGCGCCGGACGAACAAGGCCCGCGTCAAGCGGGCCTTGTCGTTTGCAGCGCCAATGACGATTCAGATGTCGCCATAGACAGCGGTCAACGGATACCTTCTTTCGCGCCCGAACGCACGGCTCGTCACCTTCGGGCCCGGCGGCGCCTGCCGACGTTTGAATTCGGAGCGGCGTACCAGCATCGCCACACGCTTGACGGTCGCCTCGTCGAAGCCGCGCGCCACAATCTCGGGAATCGACAGTTGTTGCTCGACGTAAAGCTCGAGCAGCGGATCGAGGATTTCGTACGGTGGTAGCGAATCCGAATCTTTCTGCTCGTGTCGCAATTCAGCGCTCGGCGGCCGCGTGATGACGCGCTCCGGGATCACGGAAGAGATCGAATTGCGATAGCTCGCGAGCCGATAGACCAGCGTCTTGTAGACATCCTTGATCGGCGCAAAGCCGCCGCACATGTCGCCGTACAGCGTCGAGTAGCCGACCGCCATTTCCGACTTGTTGCCGGTCGTCAGCACCACGTGACCGAATTTGTTCGACAGCGCCATCAGCAGCACGCCACGACTGCGCGACTGGATGTTCTCTTCGGTCAGATCCGGTGCACGGCCTGCGAAGATTGGTGCCAGCGTCGCACTGAAGGTCTCGAACGCCGCTTCGATCGGCAGCACCGAATAGCGGATGCCAAGTGCCTCGGCTTCCAGCTTCGCGTCGTCATTCGACATGTCGGCGGTATAGCGCGACGGCAGCGACACGCCCCAGACGCGCTCGGCACCGAGCGCATCGGCCGCGATCGCGGCGACCAGCGCCGAATCGATGCCGCCGGACAAGCCGAGCAGCGCACCGGGAAAGCCATTGCGATTGACGTAGTCGCGTACCGACTGCACCAGGCCGCGGTAAACCGCCGCCTCGGTCGACAGTTCCGCGCGCACGCTGCCGCCGTGAAAACGGCCATCCGCAAACGTCAGCGCAAACACGCCCTCGTCGAACAAGGGCGCGGCAAACGCGATGCGGCCGTCACCTTCAACGGCGGTCGAATCACCATCGAACAACACATCGTCCTGACCACCGACGCTGTTGACGTAAGCGATCGGCAGACCCGTCTCTTGCACCCGCGCCGCGAACACGTTCCGGCGCTCCGCGGTCTTGCCGGCCTCGAACGGCGAAGCATTGATGTTGAGCAGCAGCTCGGCGCGTGCGGCCTTGGCCGACGCCGCCGGATCCGCACCCCAGATGTCTTCACAAATGCATAGGCCGACGCGCACGCCGTTCTGCTCGAATACCAGCGTCGGCTGCTCACTGGCACGAAAATGCCGGCGCTCATCGAACACGCCATAGTTCGGCAGCAATTGCTTGCGCGTGCGCGCGATGATCTGCCCATCGCGTATCACGTACGCCGCGTTGTAGATCGTGGTTCCGTCGCCGTCGACGTACTCGGGCAGGCCAACCACCACGCTGATGCCGCGTACTTCATCGAGCAGCCGCCGTACGCCGTCTTCGATCACGCGTGGCATTGCCGAGCGCAGCAGCAAATCGTCCGGCGGATAGCCGATCAGCGACAACTCCGGTGTCGCGAGCAGATCAGCATGCAGCTCGTCGCGCGCGTGCGCAGCCGCATCGATGATCTTCTGCACATTGCCGTCGACATCACCGACCCAGAGATCGAGTTGGGCCAGAGCGAGCTTCAATGACTTCGGGATCGGGGCCATGACGTCAAAGCGTAACGCGAATCCATCGCGGCGAATAAGCCGTCGCCACAAAAGCAAACGGCGGCCTGGTGGCCGCCGTCAGCATGCAAAACACGGCGCTTACTTCAGCAGCGACAGCATCGCCGCGCCGAGGTCGGCCGGCGAGCGGACGGTCTTGACGCCTGCGGCTTCGAGCGCTGCAAACTTCTCGTCGGCCGTGCCCTTGCCACCGGCGATGATCGCACCGGCATGCCCCATGCGCTTGCCCGGCG
>DATCXY010000359.1:0-1685 GCA_036570585.1 Solimonas sp.
GCAGCAGACCAGATCGAAGCTCGCGGCTTGCTCGGCGGCCAGCGCTTCGGCGCTGATCTGCCGGTAATCGACTTTGCGCTCCGATTCGAGCGCATGCAGCCTGGCGATGTCGATCAGCTCGGCCGCCATGTCGATGCCGCAGACCTCGGCGCCTTCTGCCGCCAGCGCTTCACTGAGCAGACCGCCGCCGCAGCCGACGTCGAGCGCACGCTTGCCGTTCAGGCTGCCGGCACATTGCTCGACATAGCGCACGCGCGGTGGGTTGATCTGGTGCAGCGTCGCCATCTCGCCACGTGGGTCCCACCAGCGCGAAGCGAGGCGATCGAAGTTGGCGATCTCGCGGGCGTCGACGTTGGCGATCTCGCGGGCGTCGACGTTGGCGTGGGGCTTGCGGGTGCTCATGGGCGGATCTTCTGTTGCCACTCGCCGGCGCGGGCAATCGCCGCGGACTCGTCGAGGGTGGTGAGCTGACGGTGACGCAGCAGCGCGCGACCGGCGACGAACACGTCGCTGACCTGGTCGCGGCTGGCGGCGTAGACGATTTGTGACAGCACGTTGTAGACCGGTTGCGTGGCTGCGGCATTGAGGTCGATGGCGATGCAATCGGCGGACTTGCCGGCCAGCAACGAGCCAATCTCGCTGTCGAGGCCCAGCGCCTTGGCACCGCCGAGCGTTGCCATGCGCAGCGCGGTCGAAGCCGACAGCGCCGCCGGATTGCCGCTGACCGCCTTGGCCAGCAACGCGGCACTGCGCGTTTCACCGAGCAGGTCGAGATCATTGTTGCTGGCCGCGCCATCGGTGCCGATGCCGACGTTGATGCCGGCACGCAGCAGTTTGTCGACCGGACAGAAGCCGCTGGCGAGCTTCAGGTTCGATTCCGGGCAATGCGCAACGTGCACGCCGTATTCGGCCGCCTCGGCGATTTCCGCATCGCTGAGCTGGGTCATGTGCACGGCGATGAAATCGGGGCCGAGCAGTTCGAGCTCCTTGAGTCGTGCCCATGGCCGTTTGCCGCTGGCGACAACCGCGCTTTCGACCTCATGCGCAGTTTCGTGCACATGCATGAGGATGCCGATGCCAAGCTCGTTTGCGTACTGGCGCAACTTCAGCAGCGGCGCGTCCGACACCGTGTACGGTGCGTGTGGCGCGAAGATCGTGCGGATCAGCGGCTCGTCCTTGAGCTGATCGTGCAGCGCCATGCCCTTGTGAAGGTAATCGTCGGGGCCCGTACCCCAGGCGCTCGGAAAGTCGAACACGATCAGACCGACGGTCGCGCGCAGGCCGACTTCGGCGGCAACGCGCGCGGTCGCATCCGGGAAGAAGTACATGTCGTTCACGCAGGTCGTTCCGCCGCGGATCATGTCGGCGAACGCCAGGCGCAAGCCGTCCTCGCAGAACGCGGCGCCGACGTGTGCGCCTTCGGCCGGCCAGATGTGATTTTGCAGCCAGTCCATCAGCGGCAGATCGTCGGCGATGCCGCGCAGCAGGCTCATCGCCGCGTGCGTATGCAGGTTGACGAAGCCGGGCAGCAACGCGTGCTGCGGCAACTCGATCGTCTGGCGCGGCTGGTAGCGCAGCCGGGCCTCGCTGAGCGGCAGCACCGCGACAATGCGACCGCCGTCGGCGACCAGCGCATGGCCTTCGAGTACGACACCTTCGGGCTCGATCGGGATCAGCCAGCGTGG
>DATCXY010000360.1:0-8913 GCA_036570585.1 Solimonas sp.
CTGGCTGGTGCCGACCGTCGCCGCGCTCGCCGGCATCGTGCTGGTGCTTCGCGCCTGGCTCGCGTCCGGACCCGCGATCACGATCAGCTTCGACAGCGCCGAAGGTCTGCAGGCCGGCAGCACTGAAGTCCGCTACAAGGACGTCGTGGTCGGCAAGGTCAAGCGCATCCGTCTCAGCGAAGACCATGAGCATGTCCTGGTCAAGGTCGAACTGACCAACGACGCCGCCGATCTGGCGGTCGATGACACCAAGTTCTGGATCGTGCGCCCGCGTATCGGCCTTGGCGGCGTATCCGGACTCAACACGCTGCTGTCCGGTGCTTATATCGGCCTCGACCTCGGGCACTCGCACGAAGATCGCAGCAAGTTCGTCGGACTCGAAGTGCCGCCTGCGGTCACCACCGATCAGAAGGGCAAGCGTTACGTGCTCGAAGCCGCGGACCTCGGTTCGCTCGACATCGGCTCGCCGCTCTACTTCCGGCGCGAGCAGGTCGGTCGCGTGGTCGCGCACAAGCTGCGTGACGACGGTCACGGCGTGAAGCTCGAAATTTTCGTCAACAGTCCGTACGAGCGTTTCGTCACGCGCAATGCGCGTTTCTGGAATGCCAGCGGGGTTGACGTTACTGCCAATGCGTCCGGCTTCAAGCTCGACACCCAGTCGCTGGCGTCGGTGGTGGCCGGCGGCATCGCCTTCCAGGCGCCGTCGCCGGAAACGGCCGGCGCGGTGGTCGAGGAAAACGCACACTTCACGCTGTTCGATGATCGCAATGCGGCGATGGCGCCGCCCGACGGCGTGGCCATGAACGTGCGCATGCGCTTCAATCAGTCGATGCGCGGGCTGACGGTCGGCGCGCCGGTCGATTTCCGCGGTGTCGTGCTGGGCAACGTCACTGCGACGGCACTCGACTACGACCGCAGCGCCGGCAAGCTGTTCGCTGTCGTCGACGCGCGCATCTATCCGGAGCGCCTGGGTGAGCTGTTCGAGCGGCAGATCAAGAAGTCCGGCGACGAGGATCGTGCGACCATCGATTTCTTCACGCGCATGATCGGTTTTGGTCTGCGCGCGCAGATGCGGCCCGGCAATCTGTTGACCGGGCAGCTGTACGTGTCGCTTGATTTCGACCGCAAGGCAAAGAAGATCAAGGTCGATCCGAAGCTCAGTCCCTTCGAGCTGCCGACGGTGACCGGTGGCCTCGACGAGATCCAGCAGCAGATCGCCGACATCGTCAACAAGGTCGACCAGATTCCGTTCGACGAGATTGGCCAGAATCTCAACAGCACCTTGAAGAGCGCCGACAGCCTGCTCAAGCAATTGGACGGCGAGGTCGCGCCGGACGCGCGCAAGATGATCGAAGAGGCGCGCGCAGCGATCGATGCGGCCAACCAGAACATGCTTGCATCCGGATCGCCATTGCAACGCAATGCGCAGGACACCCTGGCGTCGGTCGAACGGATGGCGCGCTCGCTGCGGGAACTCGCCGACTATCTCAAACGCCATCCTGAGGCGCTGGTGTTCGGCAAACCGGACGGCGCCGAACCGAGCGGCAGTGGCAATGGCAAACCGGAGAAGCAGCCATGAGCATGTTCACGATGCGACACGTGCTGTTGCTGGCGGCCGCGGCCTTGACCACTACTGCATGCAGCAGCGATCGCACGCATTTCTACACCTTGCTGAAGCCCGATACGGCAGCGCCCGCGATCGCCGGTGGGGCAGCCTTTGCGATCAACGTGCAATCGCTGCGTGTGCCCGCGCAGGTCGATCAACCCGAACTGGTCGTGCGCCAAGGCGAGGGCGAACTGGCGCTGGTCGAGACCCGGCAATGGATTGCACCGTTGAAAGATGAAATGCGCGGCGCGCTGTCCGCGGAGTTGAGCACGCGCCTGCACACACACGATGTCGCCGGTCTCGCAATGCCCGATGGCCTGCCGGTCTACCGTGTGCTCGTCGACGTGCAGCGGCTTGATAGCTGGCTCGCGCACAGTGTCAGTCTTGACGCGGTGTGGACCGTTGTCGGCCCCGCGGTCGGTACCGGCAGCGCGCCATCGTGGACCTGCGCAAGCCATGTCAGCGAGCCGGTGAACGCAGGTTACGAGCCGCTGGTGATTGGTGCGCAGCAGGCGCTCGCGCGAGTCGCGGCGGATATCGCCAGCACGATCGAGGTGGCGCAGCGTGGTGCGACAGATGCAGTCGCCTGCCCGGCGACGAACTGACTCAACACGGGCCCGGCGGCTGGTAGTAGCCACGCTTCCAGTCGCGATGGCGGCGGCTGGCGCGACGCAGCAGCGGCAGGAAACGGGCGATGCCGAGCAGCGCGCGGTTGATCGCATGCCAGGGTTGGCGTAGCGGCCGCGCGAAATCGATGAACAGCACGACGCGCCAGTCGTCGGTATCGTTCCAGACCTCATGATTGAAGCTGTCGTCGAAGATCAGCGTCTCGCCTTCGCGCCAGTGGCAGATGTGCTTGCCGACGCGGATTGCCACATGCTCGGCGGGCTCCGGCACGATCAGGCCCAGATGACAACGCAGAATGCCGTTGTACGCACCGCGGTGTGGCGGAATCTTCTTGCCGGGCGCGAGAATCGAGAAGAATGCGGTCGAGGCGCCGGGAATCTGCTTCAGCAGCCGCGTCGTTTGCGGGCAGTGCCTCCGGTTTTCGCTGCAGTCCATCCCGGCACTGAGTAGCCAATAGGTCTTCCACTGATCGTCGTCCGTGATCGTGCGCACCTCATCGAGAATTTGCTGGAACGCCGGCAGTTGTTCACGCCGCTGCATTACCTGATCGAGTTCGGTGCGAATCAGTCGCCAGTTCGATTCCAGGATTTGCGTCCAGGCAAAGCGCTCACTGGCATAGACCGGCGTGTCCGGCAGCTGCGAGACGCGCGCGATGAAATTTTCGAGTGCGGTTTGCAGATCAATGGCGAACTGCTGCAATCGTGTGCGCGGCCCGCTGAGCGTGTGTGCACGACTGTCGAGGCTCTGCGCGGGAGGGCTGACGGACGCTGAGGTGCTGTCATTCATGGGCGGTAATGCCGGGACTGAATCGGAATTCGCAATACCGCGAGTCGTGACGGGCGAAAATTGTAGGCGCAAACGCTATCGGGACGGCGTGAATAGCGCCTGAATCGTCTGTCCGATTTTCGGGGCACTGAGGACTATCCTCCTTGCCGCCATAAAATTCGTGTGGAACCATCAGTCGTTATTTTAGGGGCGTGTCCTGCGTGCCCTTCGATCCTGGGAGAGATGCCGTGAACGCCCCGATTACACTGGCGCTGGCCGCCGGACTGCTGTTGAGCGCCGGCAGCGTCCTTGCCGCCGACACCACTGCCGATATGCACAACAATCCGTTCGCTGAAAAGAGCACGCTGCCGTATCAGCTGCCGCCGTTCGACAAGATCCATGACGCGGATTTCGCACCGGCTTTCGATGCCGGCATGGCCGAGCAGCGCCGCGAGATCGACGCGATCGCCAACAGCCCGGACCGGCCGAGTTTCGACAACACCATCATCGCGATGGAGAAGTCAGGCGCGATGCTCGGCCGGGTATCGTCCGTGTTCTTCAATCTGACGGCGTCGAACACCAACGACACGCTCGACAAGCTGGAGGCGGACCTCGCACCGAAGCTGGCCGCGCACAGCGATTCGATTTATCTCAATCCGCGGCTGTACGCGCGTGTGCAGGCGCTCTACAACACGCGTCGCCTGCTCGGACTGGACGCGCAAGCCGAACGCCTGCTGGAGCGTTATCACACGCACTTCATCCGGGCCGGCGCCGCGCTCGGTGAAGCGCAGAAGCAGCAGCTTCGCCAGTACAACGAACAGTTGTCGAGCTTGCAGACGCAGTTTGCGCAGAACGTGCTCAAAGGCACCAACGCGGCGGCGGTGGTTGTCGATACCCGTGCCGAACTCGATGGTTTGTCCGATGCCGAAATCAGCGCCGCGACCGAAGCGGCCAAGACACGCGGGCTGGCGGGAAAATATGTCATCACGTTGCAGAACACCACCGGCCAGCCGCCACTGGCCAATCTGAAAAATCGCGCGCTGCGCGAGAAAATCTTCAAGGCGTCGGTAATGCGCTGCAATCTCGGCAACGCCTTCGACAACAAGGCCGTGATTCAGAAGATCGTCGCGATCGCCGCCAAGCGCGCTGCGCTGCTGGGCTATCCGAGCCATGCCGCCTATGTATTGGAAGGCGAGACAGCGAAATCGCCGGACGCGGCCAACGAGATGCTCGCCAAGCTGGCGCCGGCGGCGGTCGCCAACGCCCGGCGCGAGCTGGCCGAGATGCAGAAATTGGCCGATGCCGAACACGCCGGCTACAAGCTCGCGGCCTGGGACTGGGCCTATTACGCCGAAAAGCTGCGCAAGGCGAAATATGACTTCGACGAATCGCAGACCAAGCCGTACTTCGAGCTCGACAGCGTGCTCCAGAACGGCCTGTTCTATGAAGCGCACGAGCTGTACGGCCTGAGCTTCAAGGAGCGCAAGGATCTGCCGGTCTATCAGCCGGACGTACGCGTGTTCGAAGTGTTCAACAAGGATGGCTCCAGGCTGGGCTTGTTTCTCGCCGACTATTACAAGCGTGACGCCAAGAAGGGCGGTGCGTGGATGAACGAGTACGTCTCGCAGTCCGAACTGCTCGGCACCAAGCCGGTCGTCGTCAACAACCTCAACATCCCGAAACCCTCGGCAGGCGAGCCGACACTGTTGAGCTTCGACGAGGTGACAACGATGTTCCACGAGTTCGGCCACGCCTTGCATGGCCTGTTCTCGAACGTCAGATACCCCTTGTTCGCGGGCACTTCGGTGCCGCGCGATTTTGTCGAGTATCCGTCGCAGTTCAATGAAATGTGGGCGACCGATCCGGACGTGCTGAAGCACTATGCGAAGCACTACAAGACCGGCGCGGCAATGCCACGCGCGCTGCTCGACAAGGTAATGGCAACGCAGAAATACGGACAGGGCTTTGCGACCACCGAGTATCTTGCCGCCGCGATTCTGGACCAGAGCTGGTATCAGCTGTCGGCGGCCGATGCGCAGGTCGAGGATGTCGATGCATTCGAAGCCAAGGCCCTGCGCAAGGCCGGCATCGACATGCCGCAAGTCCCGCCGCGCTATCACAGCACTTATTTTTCGCACGCATTTTCGGGCGGCTATGACGCCAACTACTACGCCTATATCTGGAGCGAAGTGCTCGCCGCCGATACCGCGCAGTGGTTCCGCAAGCAGGGTGGCCTGAAGGCGGCCAGTGGTGAGCGCTTCCGCGCAATGCTGCTGTCGAAGGGTGGCAGCATCGATGCGATGACGCTGTTCGGCGACTTCATCGGCCATGGTCCGGAAATCCAGCCGCTGCTTGATCACCGCGGTCTGGTCCTGCCGGGCACGAGCAAGAAGTAGGTGCGCTCTGCAAATGAGGCCGCCTTCGGGCGGCCTTTTTCTTGGCGCGCGTTTTTGCCGCACAATCAGCGCCCGAAAATTCCTCCGAGATTCCGATGCAGTTCTCTCAGCTCCTGTCCGCCATGCGCGGCGCCGATGGCGAATGGCAGGTCGATGTTCCGGCCGACTGGCAGCAAGGGCGGACGCTGTTCGGCGGACTGCAGGCAGCGCTTGCGGTGCGTGCGATGCGTGGTCTCGTGCCGGCCAGCACGCCACTGCGGACCTTGCAGGCGACGTTCATATCGCCCGTTCCCGGCGGCCCGTTGCGTATCGTCGCGCGCGTGCTGCGTAGTGGAAAATCGGCGACGCACGTCGAGGCCGATCTCTACGACGGCGGTCAGATCGCGTGCCGGACGCTGGGGATTTTCGGCTTGCCGCGCGAGTCGGTGCTGGCGATCGCACCACCGCCGCCGACGGTTCCGGCGACCGTCGAGCAGGCACGCGAACTGCGCTACGTCGACGGTGTGACACCCGCATTCACTCAGCATCTGTCGTTCCGCTGGGGCGGCGGCGTGTTTCCGTTCCGGGGTGGTGCGGAGCCGAAAACGCAGATCTACGTGCGGTTGCGCGATGAGGTGCCGGTTGGCGAGGCGCAGCTGATCGCGCTCGCAGACAGCATCCCGAGTCCAGGGCTTTCGGTGCTGACGACACGTGCGCAGGCCAGCTCACTGACCTGGACGCTCGAATTGCTCGGCAGCGAATACGACGCGTCCGCTGACGGCTGGTGGCTGATGGATGCCGAGATCAGCGCCGCCGGCAGTGGCTACATGAGCCAGAGCGCCACGCTGTGGAGTCCGGACCGCCAGGCAATTGCACTCAGCCGGCAGAGCGTGGTCGTCTTCGCGTGAGCGGCGCGTGCCTCTACAGGCCCTTCGAGGCTGGTTGCAGCTGGCTGAAGTCGTTGACCGCGTCCTTGCAGCCGCGAATGAAATCGGCCACGTAGGTGGCCTTGTTGCACGGTGCATTGGTCATCAGCGCGGCATCCATCGCCCATTGATAGCCCTCGGCGTGCGTCGCGCAGGCGCCGTGGCAGGGCTTGGGATTGAGAGTACCGTCGGTGGTCGCGCAGGCGCTCAGCATCGCAAACGTCAGAGCGGGCAGAAACAGACGCAGATGGTTCATGTCGGCAAGTGGAAGCAGGAATGACCGGTGCAGGGTAGCGTCAATTGTATGGAGGGGGGCGAGTTCAGTCGAAATTCATGGCATCGGCTCACCGTGTAAGCGTGCTGATTTTTGTTCCCGAGCACGGTTTCGGAACAAGGAGGTTCCCGATGCTTTACTACACCATCGTGTTTTTCGTCATTGCGCTGATCGCAGCTTTTTTCGGCTTCTCCGGCATCGCGGCCGGGGCGGTCTCTATCGCCAAGATCCTGTTCTTCGTGTTCCTGATTCTGGCAGTCGTGTCCTTGTTGTTCGGACGGCGCACCCCGGCACCCTGAGCCACTGAAGCATCAGCTAAATGAAGCCGGCGCAAGCCGGCTTTTCTATTTCTGCTTGCCGAACGGCATCTGGACCGATACGCCAGCCTGATAGGAACCTTGACGATGATCATCGAGGTCTTCGCGCGGGAAGCTGTAACCGAGCGCCCATTCTCCGTAGAGCTTGCCGCCGAACATCGGATGGCGGAACGTGGTCTGGAAACCGTACTCGTGCAGCGGCACGTCATCCTCGCTTTCGCCGCGGATGAACAGCTCGTAAGCCATTCCGCTGTGGATGCGCTCCAGCGCCTGATAGACGGTGATCGTCGAACGCCAGTTCAAGCCTTCGGTGGTCTGCGAGCGGGTGCCGACATTGCCGAAGCGGAACAACATCTTGTTGTTCAGGACATGGCTGTAGTCGATGCCGATCGTTACCCCAAGCCGATCCTTTGTCGTGTAAAACGGCGTCACGCGCACGTTGATCAAGTCGTTGTCGTCGGCATAGACGTTGTAGCGCACGCGGCCTTGCACGAAGGCTTCGGGAGGTGCCAAACCATGTACGCCGATACGAAAGTCGGTATCAAAGCGCTCACTGCCGGGCAGCGAATAGCCCAGTCCGGCAAAAACCTTCTCGTGATCGTCGACGTTGGGAAAGTTGTTGCGCAGCGTCGAATTGTCGAAGCGGTCCTGAATGAAATCATCGTTGTCATCGCGGCCGATGAATGCCGACAGATGACGATTGAGATTGGGTAGCGGTACCTGTGCGTTGAAGCGCAGCCGTACTTTGTTGCCATAGAACTGCGAATAGTTTTCGCTGAGTTCGAGCATGCCGTTGACCTTGCGCGATTCGCTGATGTAATAGCGATCGCCGAACAATCCGTCGAACCACATCGACGCGGTGCAGACCATTTCCTCGACGCGTCGCCGTGTGTGCGCGATCGCTTCTTCGTCGCCGGGGACTTTCTGGTCACATAGATGGAGGGGGTCGAGCGGCCGGTCGTCGGGGCCCAGCGAACCGATCACGATCGATTGGCCGGGATGGGTTTCACCGAGCGCATCGGTTTCGAACACATGCGACGGTTCGGCCGGCGTATCGATCCTATCGGGCAAGTCACCCGGTGGTGTCGGCACGTTCTCCGGTTCGGGTGCTGGCGAGGTGGGGTGATCGGCGGGCGTTTCGACGGCGGTATTCGAATCGGCCTGCGGCACGGGCGGCTCGTAGCCACTGGCGGACACCGGCGCTCTCGGCGCATCGACAGCGGCCGTTGCTGCCTTGTCGTCCGGTTCCACCGTGGCCGCGGACTCCGCTGCCATGCGGGTGCTCAGGCGCAGTTCCAGCGGCGTAGCTGCGGATTCAGGCTCAGGTTTCGAGGGGTGCGAGGCACAGCTGCAAAGCATGCAAACGGCGGCAACAAGTGGCATGCACCGCAGGCCTGCGATGCTTGAATTCGACCGCTTGCGGTGCTGCTCCCTGGTCCAGCGCATTACCGATTCCGCTATTACCCTGTTGTCACCATGCAGGATCGCGATTGACCCGACCTTAATTTACTGACCCACGGGACCGATGGGCAGACGCAAGGTGCTGCGGCATCATACGCAAGACATGCCGCTTTCCGTTCCGCACAAAATCATCCACGTCGACATGGACGCGTTCTACGCGTCGGTCGAGCAGCGTGACGATCCGTCGCTACGGGGCCGGCCTGTGGTCGTCGCCTGGCGCGGCGCACGATCCGTGGTCTGTGCGGCATCGTACGAAGCGCGCGTGTTCGGTGTGCGTTCAGCGATGCCGGCGGTGCGCGCCGAACGCCTGTGTCCGGAAGCGATCTTCGTGCCGCCGGACTTCGCGCGCTATCGTGCGGCTTCGCGCACCGCGCGCGAAATCTTCCTCTCGTATACCGAGCTCGTCGAACCGCTGTCGCTGGATGAAGCATATCTGGATGTCAGCGAGAACAAGCGCGGTTTGGCCTCGGCGACCGAAGTGGCGCAGCAGATCCGCCGCGAGATCCGTGAGCAACTGCAGCTGACGGCTTCAGCGGGCGTGGCGCCGAACAAGTTCGTCGCC
>DATCXY010000361.1:0-9390 GCA_036570585.1 Solimonas sp.
CCGCGGCGCACGCCGAGGCACCATCTGCGAACAAGCCGCCGCAGACGGCTGCGTCGGTGATGGCCTGCATGCGCGCCAATATCCCCAAGACGCTGACCGTCAAGGACGTGCAGCTCGACGCCAGCGATGCCAATGGCCGCACGCGCACCATGAAGGGCAAGCTGTACGCGACGCGTGATGACGACAAGCTGCGTGCGGTGATCCGCATTTCGGCGCCCGGCGATCTGGCCGGTGCGTCCTACCTGCTGCGCGAACGCGACAACGGCGACGAGATGTACGTTTATATTCCGGCGTTGTCGAAAGTGCGGCGTGTCAGCGGCGCGGCAGTCGATGGGTCGCTGTGGGGCACGGACCTGTCGTTTGCCGACGTCAAGCAGCTCGGTAACGCGTTCGGCGGCAGCGATCCGAAAATGGGCAACGATGAAGTGCTCGCCGGCCGCACGGTACACGTGCTGAGCGTGATGCCGAGCGCGAGCGACAGCGCGCGCTTCACGCGGCTGCTGGCCTGGGTCGACGCCAAATCCTGCGTCGCGCTGCGCGTTGATTTCTACGAAGGCCAGACCGTCCGCAAGCGGCTCAGTGTCGATGCCAAGTCCCTGCGTCGGGACGGCGGCTACTGGTATGCCTCGCAGCTGCAGATGAGCGATCTGGGGCAGGGTTCCAGCACCCGACTGAAGGTGCTCGACATTCATCCGGATGATGCTTTGCCAGGGCGCCTGTTCAATCCCGGCACGTTCTATCTCGGCGGCTGAGCGCACCCGCGCCAATGCAGAAGTTCATCGCCTGGATCGCGACTCACGCCAGGACCGTGCTCGCACTGAGCGTGCTGCTCAGCGTGCTTGCACTGGCGGCACTGATCGATCCGGCGACGCATGGTCTGCGACTGCAGATCGATCCATCGATCGAGCGACTGCTGCCGGCGGCCAACGCCGATCGCGCCCTCTACGAGCAAGTGCGCAGCAATTTCGGCGACAGCGATGCGGTGATCGTCGCGGTACAGATCGACGATCTGTTCAGTGCGGCCGGCATGCAGCGCGTTCAGCAATTGCACGATCGTTACGCCAGCTTGCCCGGTATCAGCGGTGTCATCTCGCTGGCGACCGCGCCGAATCTGGTCGCGGCCGATGGTGATGTCGATGTCAGCACGTTCACGCAACAGGCGGCTGCGCATCCGCAGCGCATCGCCGGATTCGCCCGTCGGATTGCCGGCAATCCGCTATATCGCGATACGCTGGTGTCGAGTGATGGCAAGCGTGTCGCGTTTGCCTTGCTGCTTGATGGTGTCAGCGAGCAGCAATTTCTGGCCGATGACTATCCGCAGCTGATCCGTGACGCGACGCGCGAGATTGCCGGTGGCGCGGCGGTGGCGATCACCGGCACCGCAGTAGGCCGTGCCGCGACGGCGCGCGCGCTGATCGATGCCCTGAAGTTCACGGTGCCGGCGGTGTTCGTGATCATTCTGGTGTTGCTGTTCCTGTCATTCCGCAACTGGCGCGCCACGATCGCCGCGGCGCTGACGGTCGCGCTGACGCTGCTGTGGACATTGGCCAGTGCGGTATTGCTGCGCATGCCATTGAATCTGGTTACCGCGATCGTGCCGGCGCTGGTCGTCACGCTCGGCCTGTCGTACACGATCTATCTGCTGTCCGCGTATTTCGATGCGTTCGGCCGGGCATGGTTGCAGGAGCGCGCGGCGCGTACGCGCTGGGTCATCAATCGCGCAGGTCTCGGTCTGATGCTGTCGGCGGCAACCACGGCCGCGAGCTTCCTGTCGCTGCTGATCAGCTCGCTGCCGGCGATCCGCAACTTCGCGGTGCTGGCCGCACTCGGCTCGCTGTATGGCGTGCTGCTGTCGCTGAGCTTCCTGCCGTCGCTGCTGGCAGTGAGCAGATGCGCACGTCGCGAACGGCCACCGCCCGGGACGGGCTTCTTCGCGAGCTGCGCGACGCGTCTGGCGGCGTTCGATCAGAAGCATCGGACGCTGATCATCGTGCTGGCGGTCATCGTGCTGCCGGTCAACGCGTTCTTCGCCTCGCGCATTCATGCCGGCGCCGAATTCAGCAAGAGTTTTTCCGAACGCACGACCGTGCGTCAGGATTACGAGCTGATCAATCGCGACTTCGATGGCGCCAACCTGATTTCGATTTACATCGACACGCATGTCAACGACGCCTTGACGGACCCAGCGCTGATTGCACAGCTCGATTCGCTCGAGCAATGGCTGCGCTCGCAGCCGGAAGTCGGGTCGGTGGTGTCGTACGTCGATCATCTCAAGCTGATCAACCGTGCGTTCAACGACGACGATCCTGCCGCGTATGTGATCCCGTCCAGCGCTGCGGCGGTCAAGCAGTTGCTGGTATTCGGCGGCGGCGATGCGATCCGCCACGTCGTCGATCCGCAGTTCCGCGCCGCGCTGATGAAGCTGCGGATCAAGGTCGACGGTTCGCGCGAGGTCGAGGCGCTGGTGCAGCGCATCGACGCGCGCCTGGCGGCGATGCCGCCACCGCTCAACGGCGTGGTCACCGGCACACCGATTCTGGCGATCCGCACCGTGCAGGAAATCGCGTCCGGGCAGTTCCTGTCGATCGCGATCGCGACCGCTGCAATCTGGCTGCTGCTGACTTTCATGTTCACATCGGCGCGCGCCGGCCTGATCGCGCTGCTGCCGACTGTGGTGCCGGTCGCGATCTACTTCGGCACGCTCGGGTTGCTCGATATCGCGCTGAGTCCGACCACCTGCCTGATCGCCTGCATCGTCATCGGCATTGCGGTCGACGACACCATCCAGTTTCTCGCGCGTTTCAATGCCGACGCGCGTGCCGGTGCTGACGAGGCGCCGGCCGTTGCCAGCGCGCTGTCTGCCGTACTGCGGCCGGTCACGCTGAGCACGATCGCCCTGTGTTCCGGCTTTCTGGTGTTTGCCGGCAGCACGCTGGCGACGCAGGTGCAGTTCGGTCTGCTGTCGGCGTTTACCTTGTTTCTCGCCTGGATGATGAACATCACGTTGACGCCGGCGCTGGGCTCGAAGCTGCGCATCGTCACGCTCTGGGACATGTTGCGGCTCGATCTCGGCGAATCGCCGCAGCATACGATTCCGCTGCTGTCCGGCCTGAGCCTGCGGCAGGCGCGCGTGTTCGCGCTGATGTCGAAACTCGAAAAGCATGCGGCGGCTGAACGCGTGATCGAAGAAGGCGACCTGGCGCGCGATATTTACGTCGTCGTCGACGGCCGGCTCGAGGTCTGGATCGAGCGCAATGGCGAACGCAAGCAGCTCAATACGCTCGGCCGCGGTGCGGTTCTGGGCGAAGCCGGCTTTTTCGGTCAGCGGCGTACCGCGAATGTACAGGCGCTGACGTCGGTACGGTTGTTGCGCTTCGATTCGCAGGATCTCGAACGTCTGCGTATCCGCTATCCGAAGGTCGCGGCGCTGGTGCTGCGCAATCTCAACCGCATTCAGGCCGAGCGTCTGGCACGCGCCACGGCGATGTTGCGGTAACAATCGCCGGCTCGATGTCCCGCCACGGCGATGCGGCGAGCCGCCCCTCGATCATGTCCGCACTGCTGCGGCTCGATTGTCTGCGGCGGCAGGAATCTGCCTTTCCGCATTAATAGCCGCTACGATGCGCCGATCGAAAAAAATCATGTACACCCAGGGAGTCATCCTGTGAGCTTGAAAGGCAAGACGCTGTTCATCACCGGTGGATCGCGCGGTATCGGGCTGGCCATTGCCGTGCGCGCAGCGCGCGATGGCGCCAATGTCGTCGTCGCCGCCAAGACCGGCGAGCCGCACGCCAAACTGCCCGGCACGATCTACAGCGCGGCTGAAGAGATCGAAAAGGCCGGCGGCAAGGCATTGCCGATCCTCTGCGATCTGCGCGACGAAGATCAGCTGGCAGCCGCGGTCGACAAGACCGTCGCGACCTTTGGCGGCATCGACATCCTCGTCAACAATGCCAGCGCCATCTCGCTGACCGGCACGCTCGTTACCGACATGAAGAAATACGATCTCATGAACGGCATCAATGCGCGCGGCACCTACATGGCCGGTCGCCATTGCATTCCGCATCTGAAGAAATCGTCGAACCCGCACATCCTGACGTTGTCGCCGCCGCTGGCGATGGACAAGAAGTGGTTTGCGCCGCACGTCGCGTATTCGATGGCCAAGTACGGCATGAGTCTTTGCACGCTTGGCTGGGCCGAGGAATTCCGCAAGGATGGTATCGCCGTCAATTCGCTGTGGCCGCGTACCGCGATCGCGACCGCGGCGATCAAGATGGTTGGCGGCGACGCGGTAATGAACGCATCGCGCGTGCCGGAAATCATGTCCGATGCCGCGCATGTAATCCTGTGCAAGCCGTCGCGCGAGTTCAGCGGCAATTTCTGCATCGACGATGTCGTGCTGCATGAAACCGGCGTGCGCGATTTTTCGAAATACGCGGCGGTGCCGGGCACGCCCGAGTCGAAACTCGCGCCGGACTTCTTCCTGCCGGACGATCTGCCGCAGTTTCACTGACGCACGTTCGCGGTTGGAGAGGCGGTGTGGCGGGCGCGCTCAAGCCGCGCTTCTACTATGCCGCGGCCCGCAATCAACCGGATTGACCGACGATGTCCCGCTGGCGCCCGCCACCCGAAAACTCTTCGCCGTACGTCACCGCGGACGGTCATGCGCGCCTGAAGGCGGAGTTCGAGCAGCTGTGGCGTGTCCGTCGCCCGGAAGTCGTGCGTGCGCTGTCGGCCGCGGCGGCGGAGGGCGATCGCAGCGAGAACGCCGAGTATCAGTACCGCAAGAAGGAACTGCGCGAGATCGACGCGCGGCTCAAGTATCTGACGCGACGGCTCGAGGACGTGAAAATCGTCGAGCCGAAATCGTCCGGTGACGGCAAGGTCTACTTCGGTGTCTGGGTCGAACTCGCTGACGACGACGGTAAAACGCGGCGATATCGCATTGTCGGCGCCGACGAGGCCGATTCGGGCCGCGGCTGGATCAGTGTCGATTCCCCGGTCGCACGCGCGCTGCTCGGCCGTGCCGAGGGTGATCTCGTCAAGGTGCAGCTGCCGGCCGGCGAAGTCGAGTACGAGCTTGTCGCGGTCCGCTACAAGAGCTTTTCGACCGTCTAGCCGGAGCGCTTAGTGGTGCCCGTTGCCGTTGCCGTTGCCGCGCCCGTTGCCGTGACCCTGCCCGTTGCCGTGACCCTTGCCGTTGCCGCGCCCATTGTCGCCATGATCGTTGCCGTGACGTTTGCGATAGTCCGGCGCATAGACATCGCGGTACCAGCCGTCCTGCACGAAATACACCGGCCGACCGCAGGCATGATAAGCCCCGCAGTAGCGATCCCAGTGCTTTTCATGTCCCGGTGGTACGCGCAGGTAGATCGGCGCGGGGCGCACTGCGACGTGCTCGATGATCACGGGTTGCGCGTAAATCAACCGGGGTTGCGGCGCATTGCCAATGTCGAGCCGACCGTAGAAACCGGGTTCGCCGATATTGATCGAGACGCCGACGTCGGCCATCGCCGGGACGGAAACGGATAGCGCCAACAGCGCGGTCATGATGCAGGTTTTCATCCGATACTCCTCTTGCGATGCCGAACTGTACGCGGCTTATCGTACCGGCCGCTGAATGCCTATTCTGCCCGCAGTACCGGAGGCTCGGGTAGTTTGCGTCGGAACGTTGTCGACCGCGTCGAGCTGATTTTGTTGGCGCCGATCTTGGCGGCAATCCACGCGCGCAGCTTCGTGCGGTTGTCGCGTCATGCATCGCAGAAGAACACCGGCCCCGGCTATCGCTTCGGCGGCGGCGCGCAATGCCGGCTGCCTCCAGCAAAGCTGCCATGCTCTGGGCAGTTGAAACCGTTGTAGTGAGTCGCGGTCGAGCTTCCCCTACAATGCGCGCCACGCGCCCGTAGCTCAGCTGGATAGAGCATCGGCCTTCTAAGCCGAGGGTCACAGGTTCGACTCCTGTCGGGCGCGCCAACTCAATCATCGAGCGCACAGGTTCGATCCGAAAGCAGGGGAGCAGGGTCAAAGCTGCCCGGGCGCACTGCCGATCGGCGCCGACGCCACGAATTGCCTCCGGTTCAATGCGGTGTGCCGGTCAGAAGCTGACGCAGCATGTACGGCAGGATGCCGCCGTGACGGTAATAGTCGGCCTCGACAGGGGTATCGATGCGCACGACGACGTCGAACTCGGTGAGCTTGCCTTGCGTGCTGTGGGCGCGCACGTGCACTTCGTGCGGTGGTGCTTCAGTGCCGGCCAGGCCGCTGATGTCGAAGCGCTCCTCGCCGGACAAGCCCAGCGAGTCGGCGGTGTCGCTGTCCTTGAACTGCAGGGGCAGTACGCCCATGCCGATCAGATTGGAGCGGTGGATGCGCTCGTAGGACGCGGCGATCACGGCGCGCACACCCAGCAGCGCAGTGCCCTTGGCCGCCCAGTCGCGCGACGACCCCGAGCCGTATTCCTTGCCGGTCAGGATCACCAGCGGAATGCGGGCCTTGAGGTAGTTGACCGACGCGTCGTAGATGCTGCTTACCGGCGCATCAGCCTTCGTGAAATCGCGGGTGAAGCCGCCTTCGGTGCCCGGCGCCAACTGGTTACGCAGGCGGATGTTGGCGAAAGTGCCACGGATCATCACCTCGTGGTTGCCGCGTCGTGAGCCGTAGGAGTTGAAGTCCTTGCGCTCGACGCCGTGACTGATGAGGTATTGGCCGGCGGGTGAGTCGGCCTTGATCGTGCCAGCCGGACTGATGTGGTCGGTGGTGACCGAGTCGCCGAGCTTCGCGAGTACGCGCGCATTCCTGATATCAGTCAGCGGCAGCGTGTCGCGGCCGACGCCATCGAAGTAAGGCGGCTGACGCACGTAGGTCGAATCGTGGTTCCACTGGAACGCGTCACCCTCAGGCACGTCCAGACCACGCCAGTTGTCGTCGCCGGCAAACACGTCGGCATAACCCTTGGTGAACAGGTCGGCCTGTACGCAGGCGTCGATGACATTCTGAATCTCGCGGGTCGATGGCCAGATGTCGCGCAGGTACACCGGCTTGCCGTCGCTGCCCTTGCCGAGCGAGTCCTTCAGCAAGTTGACATGCATCGTCCCGACCAGTGCGTAGACCACGACCAGCATCGGCGAGGCCAGGAAGTTCATCTGCGTTTGCGGATGGATACGGCCCTCGAAGTTGCGGTTGCCCGAGAGCACGGCACTGACGTTGAGCTTGTGTTCGTCGACGGCCGCGGCGACTTCCGGAATCAGCGGTCCGGAGTTGCCAATGCACGTGGTGCAGCCGTAGCCGACCAGATTGAAGCCCAGCCGGTCGAGGTAAGGGGTGAGCCCGGCACGCGCGTAGTAGTCGGTGACGACGCGCGAGCCCGGTGCCAGCGAGGTCTTGACCCAGGGCTTGCGCATCAGGCCCTTTTCGACCGCGCGTTTGGCCAGCAGGCCAGCACCGATCATCACCAACGGGTTGGAGGTATTGGTGCATGAGGTGATGGCGGCAATGACCACGTGGCCGTTGTCGAGTCTGGCGCTGGTACCGTCGGCCAGCTTGATCGTGACCGGTGCATGCGGCCAGTCATGATCGAGATCGCACTCACATGGATCTCTGGGATCGTCGTCATCGGAGCCGGAGCCGATCGCCATCGGGTCGCTGGCCGGAAATGATTCCTTGATGGCTTCGTCGAGATCGCTCAATACCGCCTTGTCGAACGGCTGGCCTTTGAGCAGGGCGCCGACGGCACCGGGCGCAACGCGTACCGGGATGCGATCCTGTGGCCGCTTGGGGCCGGCGATGGACGGTTCCAGCGTGCCCAGATCCAGTTCCAGGGTCTGCGAATATTCGGGCTCGTTGTCTGGGTCGTGCCACAGGCCCTGGGTCCTGGCGTAGGCCTCGACCAAGCGGATCTGGTGCTCGGGGCGGCCGGTGAGGCGCAGGTACGAAAGCGTCTCCTCATCGATCGGGAAGATCGCGCAGGTGGCGCCATACTCGGGACTCATGTTGCCCAGCGTGGCGCGGTTGGCGAGCGGAATGTTGGCGACGCCCGGCCCATAGAAGTCGACAAATTTGCCGACCACGCCAGTGCGCCTGAGCAGTTCGGCCACGGTCAACACCAGATCGGTGGCGGTGGTGCCGGCGGGGAACTCGCCCGTCAGCTTGAGACCGACCACCTGCGGGATCAGCATGCTCATCGGCTGGCCCAGCATTGCCGCCTCGGCCTCGATGCCGCCGACGCCCCAGCCAAGTACGCCCAACCCATTGACCATCGGCGTGTGCGAGTCGGTCCCCACCAGCGTGTCCGGGTAGGCCTGCATGCCGTCCGGCCCTTCTCGGGTGAACACGACGCGCGACAGGTATTCCAGGTTGACCTGGTGGCAGATGCCGGTGTCCGGTGGCACCACTTTGAAGTTATCGAATGCCTGCTGTGCCCAGCGCAGCAATTGATAGCGTTCCACGTTGCGCTGGAACTCGAGTTCGGAATTGGCGGCGGCGGCGTTGGGCCGGCCGAATACGTCGGCAATGACGGAGTGGTCGATGACCAGCTCGCTGGGTACCAGCGGATTGATGCGTTGCGGGTCGCCGCCGAGGGCGATGATTGCGTCGCGCATCGCCACCAGATCGACCACGCAAGGGACACCGGTGAAGTCCTGCATCAGTACACGCGCCGGCGTGAACTGGATCTCGCGCTGCTGGGTGGCATGCGGTTGCCAATCCGCCAACGACTGGATCTGCGTGGCGGTGACCAGGCGGCCATCCTCGTTGCGCAACAGATTTTCGAGTAGCACTTTGAGGCTGTATGGCAGCCGACGTGCGGTCTTGATGCGATCGAGTCGATGAATGTGGTACGTCGTACCGTCGATCGAGAGCTGATCGCGTGTTCCGAAGCTGTCGGTGCTCATGTGAAATTCCTCCGCAAACGTAAGGAAAAATCGTCCATTCGATGCAACGACCATACAGGATCGTGCATGAAGGCCACCGTCGATGGACCATGACGGGGCTTTCGTTTGCTAAAGCGTCGTCGTGCGTGCTGCCTTGCGTAGCGCATCGGCGAAGTTGGCGCTCAGCAGGTGATCGGCACCGCGTAGCTGAACGATGCCGAGCTCGACCAGTGCCGGTTTGCCGCGCAGCCGTCGATATTGAACCCCGGTACGTTTCAGATTGCGCACGGATGCCGGCACCAGCGCCAAGCCCATGCCGCAGGACACCAGGCCGATCACGGTCTGCATCTGCCGTGCGTGCTGGGTAATGCGCGGTGCAAAGCCCGCGCTGCGACACTTGCTGATCGTCAGATCGTAAAGTCCAGGTGCGATCTCGCGTGGCGGAATGATGTAGCTGTCCTTCGACAGCGAGCGCAGATCGATTGCGCCATCGCCTTTCGCGGCGGAGTGCGCAGTGGGGACG
>DATCXY010000362.1:0-6782 GCA_036570585.1 Solimonas sp.
AAACGCGTCCGTCCCGTTCGTGCAAGCCGGTCTCGGCGCCATCAACCTTGTGATGCACGTGCTGCGCGGGTGCCGGCAAGGCGTCGCGGCCGCGCTTGAAATCCTGCTCTCGCACCAGCGCGCGGTAGGCCTTGTCGAGCAACAGCGCACGTTCTCGCGAGGGCAGGATGATGCTGCGCAGATCGCCTCCCCCACCGGCCGCCGCCGCGTTCGCTGCAGTCACATCGAAATGATCGTCCGGAAAGAAACGCGCGAGCATTTCCGCATTGCTGCGATATTCGTCTCCACCCCGCGCGCGACGCAGATAGCGCTGGTATTCGGGCTCGTCGCTGCCGGCCTGCGGTGCATCGAGCATGCCGGTGAGTCGCTGCACGCCCCAACCCGCGGCGCCCGGCAATTTGCGCGGCAGACTGAAGCTGCCGTCGACCGTGACGCCGATGCCGCTGTGACAACCCATGCAGAACATCTGCTCCTCGCGTGTCTGCAGGCGCAAACGGCCATCGGCGCGCTCGATGTACGCCTGCAATTGCCAGCCGTACTCGCTGAACAGGCCGCTGAAGGCGTCGCCGCCGAAATATGGCCAGCCGCCGCTCAGTTGCTCGCGCGCGTCCTTCTCGTACGCCAGTGCAAGATGCGCATCGTCGAGCTGGAAGATCTTGCGCGCGTAGCGCAATTCCTTGAGGCGCAGCGCGCGCATGTCCGGTGCGTCCGGATCAAGGTAATAGACGCCATGCATGAACTCGGTGCCGAGCGGATACGCGTAGCGCGTCACGGCGACGCTCGCCGCGGCACCGACGTAATGCCCGGGCAACGCATGAATGTGCGTTGCCGTTGCGAGCTTGCCGTCACCGTCGAGATCGATGCCGGCCCGCATTTCGTCCAGTGTTTCGGTCGGCAGATCCAGCGCACTGTCGCGGCGCGTATCCGCTACCGCGACCGCCGCTTCGACGATCGCCAGATTGATGCGGTACAGCGCCAGCGACGGCGCGCCATCGGCATCCTGCCGGAAGATCGCCGGCAGACGGATCAGCACATCGTCGCTCGCACCATTGGTCGGCCAGAACGTGCCCGGGAACGGCTTGTAGCGGAACGCGCGCCAGCCACTGCCGTCGCGCGCAAAACCGGTGTCATCGAAACCCTGCGCCGGATCGAGATCCGGTATCCAGCGCGGGCGTCGCGATTCCGGTAGCCGTTGCAGCGCCGCGCGCAACGGCGTGTAGTTGTCATGCCGCACGTAGGACAGCGTGTCGGCATCGTTCTGCGCAGCGATCGCCTTGCTGCGATCGACGAACAGATTGGTCCAGTGATTGGTTCGCCCCATCGCGTTGAACTGGTATTGCGCCTGCAGCTCCCAGTCGTCGGCGCCGTTCTTGTTGTTGGCGCCGGTATGACAAACCCAGCACGGATTGGCACGGCCGTCAGTCCGGGTGTAGCACTGCGGCGGGATGTGCGCGAGCACATTGTCGATGCGACCGCGCGCTTTCTCGACGGTCGCGGTCGCGACCGGGTCGTAGTGCGACTCACAAGCCGCGACACCGATCGCGGCGAACAGCAGCAGCGCACCGAGGCGCGCGCGACGCAGCCTGGCGACGCGCATCACGACGTATCAGCTCGCCGGGCGCGGCGGAAACACCGGCAGCTGTCGACTGTAGACGTCGCTGCCGAAGCTGCAGGGCTGACGGGTGTTGTCACAGGGCACACCGTCGGCGCTGTCGCCATCGGCGGCATGGCCGAGATAGCCGACACCAAAAATGTCGGCGACGCTGCGCAGCAGCGAATAATGGTTGTACGGCAAGGTCGAAACCGTGCCCGGCGTGATGAACGGCGACAGCAGCACGGCGCCGACGCGACCACCGCCGGGACCGAGGATGCCGGGTTGCAGCAGCAGTTGCGAAACCGAAGCCTTCTCGCCGCAGCACGCGGTCGCATCACCGGTCGGACCATTTGATTCGTCGTAGGTGATGATCAGCAGGCCGTCCCGCTTGAACGCCGGTGATGCGGTGATGATCGGCACCCACTGCTTCAGGAAACGATCGATGCCGCTCAATCCGCCGACATCGCCATTCGCACAATTGGCATCGTGCCCGTCGTCGCAGAGATTCGGCGTGATGAAGCTGTAGGCCGGCGTGGTGTCGACGCTGCGCAGATCGTCGATGAACGCATCATCGAGATTGACCACATGCTCATCGCAGTACGGCTGGTCGTCGATGATGCTGCGGAAGTACATGAACGGGTCATGACGTGTGGCGTACTGATCGAGCTCGGTCGCTGCCTGCGTGCCGTCGACACCGCCGATCTTGTCGGGGCCGCAGGTACGCGGACCCTGCGGGCGCGCGTCGGATACCGCCAGCGCCGGATCGTAACGGCCCGCGTCGTTGCCCATGTCCTGCATGTAGCCTTTCCAGCTGATGCCGGCCGCGCGGAATTCATCGGCAATGTTCGGGACTTGCGTCGGATAGATGCAGCCGACGCCCTGGATCTGGCCGGCCAGCACGACCGGCGCGAGAAACGGAGTCAGTGTCGGACAGTCGGCCTGGGTCAGCGCATTCGGCGCCTGACCGCTGATCAGGGAAATGTAGTTGTCGAGGCTGGCATGGCCGGTCGCGTAATAGTTCTGCAGCAACACGCCCTGGGTCGGCAGCTCGGTGCCGAGATACGGCGCCTCGGTATCCGGTCCGAACGTGCGATCGTAATTCTTGTTTTCGAGCACGATCAGAAACACATGGCCGATGCGATCCGACTTCGGCGCACCGATGCTTTCGCCGGAACCGTTGTCGCTGCCGCCACATGCCGCGATCGCCATTGTCGCAAACGCCATCAGCCCGCCGCGGACACCCCGCATCCTGCTCGATTTCATCCCGTTCTCCCCTTCCCCGACTCGATCTTACCGGCATCGCGTCGTGACTTCTTGACCGCTGGCGCCGCGCGGTGGCGCTCAGATCACGTACAGATCGACATAGTCGTGCACGGCCATGCGCTCCAGCCTCATCTGATCGAGCGAAATATCGACAATCGCCTGCTGCTGTTCGTCGTTGAAGCAGCGCGCAAGATTGGTGCGGAACTTGGAAACCAGCAGCGGCATGCCTTCGACACGACGGCGACGATGCCCGATCGGATACTCGACGATGATCTCGGGGAGCGACGAACCGTCGTCGAACTCGACGCGCAGCGCATTGGCGATGCTGCGCTTGTCCGGATCGTGATAGTCGCGCGTGAACTGCGGCTCCTCGACACAGACCATCTTTGCGCGCAGCGCGTCGATGCGCGGATCGGCCGCGACATCGTCTTCATAATCCCTGGCGGTCAACCGTCCGAAGAGCGTCGCGACGGCGACCATGTACTGGATGCAGTGATCGCGATCGGCCGGATTGTGCAGCGGTCCCTGCTTGTCGATGATGCGGATGCAGGCCCGCTGCGTGCGGATCGTGATGCGGCGAATCTGGTCAGCGCTGCGCCCGGCCTTCGCCAGTTCGCGATGCAGCGTGATCGCCGCCTCGGCGCCGGTCTGGCCGTGGAATTCAGCCGGGAACGAAATCTTGAACAGCACGTTTTCCATCACGTAACTGCCATACGGCCGCTGGAACGCGAACGGCCTGCCGCCGAAACTGACGTCGTAAAACCCCCAGGTCTTCGCCGTCAGCACGCTCGGATAGCCCATCTCGCCGGCCTGCGCCATCAGTGCCAGCCGCACGCCGCGCGAGCTTGCATCACCGGCCGCCCAGCTCTTGCGCGAGCCGGTGTTCGGCGCATGGCGATACGTGCGCAGCGATTGGCCATCGACCCAGGCCAGCGACACCGCGGCAAGCTGGGCGTCACGATCGAGTCCGAGCATCTGCGCGACCACGGCGGTCGTCGCGACCTTGACCAGCACCACGTGATCGAGGCCGGCGCGATTGAACGAATTCTCCAGCGCGATACAGCCCTGAATCTCGTGCGCCTTGATCATCGCGAGCAGCACATCGCGCATCGTCAGTGGCGCCCGGCCCGCGGCGACTGCCGTGCGGCTGAGCCAGTCGGCGACGGCCAGAATGCCGCCGAGATTGTCCGACGGATGCCCCCACTCGGCCGCCAGCCAGGTGTCGTTGAAATCGAGCCAGCGGATCATCGCGCCGAGGTTGAACGCGGCCTGCACCGGATCGAGCTGGAACGACGTGCCCGGCACCTTCGCGCCGTTCGAAAACGGCGCACCGGGCACGACCGGCCCGAGCAACTTGGTGCAGGCCGGATATTCGAGCGCTTCGAGTCCGCAGCCAAGCGTGTCGATCAGACAATATCGCGCGGTTTCCAGCGCCAGCGGCGAGTCCGCCGGATACGTGCGGACGTAGTCGACGATATCGACAAGGACCGCGTCCCAATCGGGACGCGCGGCAGATGAAACGGCATGACCCGACATCGGCAGCTCCGGTTCAGCGGCAGTACGTGACCATGCGCAACAGGCGCTGCGCATCGAGGCGCGCTGAGCATGGAACGAACGGACAGCCTAAGGCAACGCTGAATAAGCTGCTGCGCTCGGCAGGGCGCGCGAGGGCGGTGCTCGGAGTCCTCACGTACTGCTATGTACGCTGCGGCTCCTGCGCTCCGTCCCGCGCGCCCTGCCGTCGCTCGCCACGCTTATTGAGCGTTGCCCTAAACAATTCCGGTGTGTCGTGAAGCGAGGCCGTCCGCAGGAAACGGATATTCGATCGCTCCGGTCACTGCTAATGTCCCGTCATCGGTCGCGGACCGCCGCCACCCACATCCACACTCAGGGCATCGCCATGCCAGATACCTGCAACATCATTGCCTCGCCGGTCGGCGCGCTGAAATTGATCGCCAGCGACAGAGGCCTGCGTGCGGTGCTTTGGGAGCACGATTCGCCGACGCGGGTGCGGATCGGCGAGCTCATCGCGCGGCCGGATCATCCGACACTCCGGCTTGCCGAGCGGCAACTGCGCGAATACTTCGCCGGGCAACGCAGCGCATTCGACCTGCCGCTCGATTTCATCGGCACCACGTTCCAGACCAAAGTGTGGACGGCATTGCTGACGATTCCGTTCGGCGAGACGCGCACTTATGCGCAGATCGCCGCACAGATCGGCAGTCCGAACGCCGTGCGTGCGGTTGGCGCTGCCAACGGCCGCAATCCGCTCTCGATCGTCGCACCCTGCCATCGCGTGATCGGCAGCGATGGCAACCTGACAGGCTTTGCCGGCGGCATCGCGAACAAGCGCTATCTGCTGACGCTGGAAGGCGCGCAGCTGGCGCCAGCGATCGGCAAGCGCGTGGCGAACGATGCGCCAGGCATTCAAGCACGTCTGTTCTAAAAAAAGCTCCGAACCTGCCCGTCATCGCGAGATCGCGCAGCAGCGGCGGCGATGCGGCGACCGCGTTGGCGCAGCGCGCCAGGAGTACTTCGTCGACTGCGCTTCCTCGCAGTGATCGGGAGCGCCATTCAGATCTTCCCCTGGCGCCGCGTGAGATCGGCACACAAGCCGCGCTTGTGGTCGGCAGAGAAGCAAGCTGATGACACACGCGGTCTTCGGCCTGCCTCGCGACGGTGCGCCCCGCCGCTCGGGACGATGAAGGCGATCAGGCCCCGCGCCGCGGTGGCGCGCGACTCAGCCACGTCAGCAGCACGTCGAAGTCGACCGGTTTGGTCAGATGAAGGTCGATGCCGGCGGCGCGCGTGTCTGCGATGTCCTGCTGCTGCCCCCAGCCGGTGAGCGCGATCAGCAGCATCTTCTGTTGGCCGGCGCTTGCGCGGATCTGCCGCGCGACCTGCAGGCCGTCGACGTCCGGCATGCCGATATCGAGAATGGCGACGTTCATTCGCCGAGTATCCAGTGCCTCCAGCGCCTGCACGCCGCCGTAGGTCACGGCGACGGTCGCGCCGAGGTGCCGCAGAAGCAAGCCGAGCGAGTCGGCGGCGTCGCGGTTGTCGTCGACGATCAGTGCGTGCACGTGTGCCAGATCGGGATCGCCGCCGCCCGACGCCGCAACGCGCTCGGCATTGCGTGGCTCCACGGCGGGCAGCCGCACCGTGAAGCGGCTGCCTTTGCCGTGGCCGTCGCTGAACATCTCGATCGAGCCGCCGTGCAATTCCGCAAGGCGCTTGACGAGGGTCAGGCCGATCCCGAGCCCGCCCTGCGATCGGTTGCGGTTCTGATCGATCTGCATGAACAGTTCAAAAATGCGCGCCTGCGCTTCGCGCGGAATGCCGATGCCGTTGTCCTGCACTTCGATGGCGATCTGTCCGCCTTCGGCCCGCACGGCGAGGACGATATGGCCACCGCCGGGGGTGTATTTGGCGGCGTTGTTCAACAGATTCGAGACGATCTGCGCGACGCGGACCGGATCGGCATGCAGGTAGATGGGCTGCGGGGGCAGCTTCGTGTCCAGCCGATGGCCCAGCGAATCGATCAGCGGCTGGCTCGACTCGACCGCCGTGCGGATGATGGCGGCGAGTTCGATGCGCTCGCAATGCAGATCCAGCTCGCCGCGCGTCACGCGCGAAACTTCGAGCAGATCATCGACCAGCCGCGTCAGGTTGCCGACCTGGCGCTCCATCATCTGACCGAGGCTTGCAGTCTGCGGCTCAGCGGCGAGCCACGGCCGCAGGATGTGCAGGGCGTTGCTGATCGGCGCGAGCGGATTGCGCAGCTCGTGCGCGAGGATCGCCAGGAATTCGTCCTTGCGCTGATCGTTGAGGCGCAGACGCTCTTCGGATTCGGCAAGGTCGAGGAGATTGCGGCGGATCTGGTACTGGCGACGACGCGCCCGCAATGCGGCGTGCACGGCGCTGA